>JAHEZZ010000079.1 GCA_023250815.1 Bdellovibrionales bacterium | reverse complement strand
TTTACCTAAGGGGTATCAAATTACTCAATATGAAAAAGCTTTTGCCGAGAATGGATTTATTGAGATTGAAGGCGATAAAGGGCCCAAAAAAATTGGCATCGAAAGAATTCAAATTGAAGAAGATACTGGAAAATCGACTCATGAGGGAGAAAGTTCCCTAATTAACCTCAATCGCTGTGGGACGCCTCTGATTGAAATTGTCGGTCGGCCTGATATTCGATCGAGTAAAGAGGCATCGGCCTATCTAAAAAAGTTGCATTCTATTTTGACCTATTTAGATATTTGCCACGGAAATTTACAACACGGAAATTTTCGCTGTGACGTCAACGTTTCGCTAAGGCCAGAAGGGACGACGACACTGGGCACTCGAACGGAAGTAAAAAATATTAACAGTTTTAAATTTGTGGAAAAAGCGATTGAAGTGGAAATTGATAGGCAGAAAAAAATCTTAGAGAGTGGTGAGAAGGTGATTCAAGAAACTTTGAATTTTGATCCCGCAGAGGGAAAAATAAAGGTACTTAGAAGTAAAAGTGATGCCCATGATTATAGATATTTTCCTGAACCTGATTTACTCCCTTTAGTTGTTCAGCAAGCTGATTTAATAATATGGAGAGAAAAACTTCCAGAACTTCCAGAAGAAAAGGCCCGAAGATTTGTCAGTTCTTATGACATTACTCCCTATGACGCCGCTATTTTATGTGCTGATAAAAGTTTGGCAAAATATTTTGAAGAAACTCAAAAAAATCATAAAGGGCCAGCAAAAAAAGCCTCAAACTGGATTTTGACAGAGCTCTTGAGACTTTTAAATGAATTCAATATTTCAGTTGAGAAAAGTCCTGTAGGGCCGATTCAACTTTCAGAGATGTTAAATTTTGTTCAGGAAGGTCGGATTTCGTCAAAGCAAGCGAAAGATGTTTTTCTTAGAATGTACGACAATAAAATTTCGGCCTCCCAGGCGATTGCCGCCTTGGGTGTCGTTCAAGTTGATAGCGAAGAGATTATAAGGCTTGTCGCAGCTAAAATTGTAGGGGATAATCTTGACCAAGTGAGACAATATTTAAGTGGTAGGGATAAAGTGTTTGGTTTTTTTGTAGGACAATTAATGAAAGAGATGAAAGGGCAAGCTAATCCACAAATTGCCAGTAAAATTGTTTTAGAAGAAATTCATAAAATAAAAGACAAAATTTAGATTTTTAAAGGAAATAAAATGAATAATAAAAAAATTAAAATTATCCTGCTTTCCATGTCGGGAATATTTATTCTGCTTTTTGCTGGATTATTTGTTTATATTTCACAACAAATAACACCAGAGAAAGTAAAAAGACAAATGGTCACACAGCTAGAAAAAATATTTCCCGGTGCCAAAATAGAGATTGGTAAAGTTGATATTGGCATCGGGTTATCAATTTCAATTGATGTCACAAAATTTTCAATTAAATCAAAAAAATTAAAAGAGAATGATTTGTTTTCAGTTGATAATTTAAGGGCGAGAATCCCTCTTTGGGCGATTTTTACAAGGGGAGGAAAGGCGGTCATCGCATTAGATCGCCCGGAAGTTTTTTATCTAGAAAATGCAGCGACCAATAATTGGTCAGAAGCGATG
Source organism: Bdellovibrionales bacterium (assembly GCA_023250815.1). GTDB lineage: Bacteria > Bdellovibrionota > Bacteriovoracia > Bacteriovoracales > Bacteriovoracaceae > JAHEZZ01. The sequence goes on along the minus strand of JAHEZZ010000079.1, from coordinate 10,512 downwards.
GGGGTTGTGAGCACTTCAACTCAAGCTCCATCGGCAACATCTTCAAATGGAACCGAGATAAAAAATACCTCTGTTAATAATACCAATATTCCAGCACTGGCCTATAAATCAAGTTTAGATTTTAAATTGCAAGAGATGTCGCTTAGATATCAATTAAAAGACAATCAAAAAGGGCAACTTAAAATTTCAAAATTTCTTATTAAGGGTTTAAATTTAACTGTCCCAACGGCCTTTGAATTAGATTCAGAATTTAAAACGAATTTAGACAAAGGCAAACAACTGTCATTTCAAACATTGGTGATTGGGCAGTTTAATTTAGCTGACTACCTCGCTGACAAGTCGATTAATACTCTCATCATGGTTAGCTTGAGCGGAGTAAAGGCCAATTGGGCCGAGTATCAAATTCCCGATTCAAAAACTGAAATTAAAATGAAAATGTTGTCTACGGGAGAAATACAAGGTGGTTTAAAATTTTCTTTTAATTCTCGCAACAACTTTGAATCTCAGTTTAGTGTTAATAAAGAAAAAACTTTGTTGAGCAACATTAAAACAGAACTTTTTTTACAGGACCTTATTTCCATTGCCAATATGAAGGATGTAGAGGTTAAGGCGGGGGATTCAAAATTTACCTTGGAAGGAGATGTTGAAAGTTTGCCTGATCGAATTTTACCTCGGGTTAAATTTAAAATTGCTCCTGAGCTTTTGGTTGACACCCAAGATTTTAATTTAAAATCTTCGATGGATGGTTTTTGGAAAGACTCTCAATTTGAAATTGGGGCATTGGCGAAAATTTTCGATGGCCAAATTGATATAACTTCTCGAGGAAAATATTTGATTGAGAAAAGAGCAGGATCAAAATTTATATTACCAGCTCTTGATATTGATGTTCGTATGACTGATTTAAAAATTACTAAAGACTATATTCAAAAGATGCTCTACTCGCCAAAAGTTGTCAGTGCGATGGTAAAAACTCAAAATGATCAATCTGGAAATGGCGCAGAGGTTGCCAAAACTTCTGAAATTGAAAAAGATAAACAAATTAGTGCATCTTCGGCAGGCCAGTCCTCTGGCATAGATGCCAAGATTCAAATGACATTTAATCGCATAAAAATTGATAAGGAAGACTTATCTGGCAAGGGCCGGTTGATTGTTTCTCCTTCTAAAATTGACCTGGAAAAATTGGATTTTAGTTTTACTGGTGGATCTGGTTCAGTTGTGGAAAGCACTAAGATATCTTCCACAACTTCTTCTACTACTTTTAATTTGGGCATGAACAAAATTAATATGAAGGGCTTCAATGCTTTTTTACCTCCAAGTTTAAAAAGTATTGAAGGGATATTTTCAGGAACGGTAGGTGGATCAGTTGAAAAGAAAGCTAGCGCTATTAAATATGATGTGAACTTAAATTTAGATGCTCACAAAGGCGAAATTAAAGGATTAAATTTAACTGAAAAAGTTCAGGGAATTTTATCTTCAATTCCCCTATTAAAAGATAAAATTGATGCGGCAAAAACTTATGAAGTTTCTAGCAATTTTGAAAATTTAATCTTAAAAGGAAATTTTAAACAAGATCGATATCAGATTGATAAATTTGAATTTATCGGTATTGATAAAAAAATTGAAATGAAAGGGAATGGAAAGATATTTCCCCCGCCAGAAAAACAAAGTGCAGATTTGATTGTTGATTTTATGGATAACACAGGGAAAATTTCTGCTTTACTAGAAAAGAATGTCGGAACCAAAGTTTTGCCAATGAAATTGATTGGGGAAGGATTTTCCCTTCGGCCTGATTATGGATATACTATTACCAAATTAGCAAAATCTGGTTTTGAAACTAAGGCCAAGGCCAAAGTTCAAGAAAAAGTAATGGAAAAAGTGCAGGATGTTTTGGGGGATAAGCTTAAAAATCCTGGGGTTGATAAATTATTTAAAAGTTTATTTAAATAATGAATAAAGTTGCATCAATAGATATCGGCTCTAACACCATTCTGCTTTTGGTCGCCGAAAAAAAAGACACTGGATTTAGAGAGATTTTTTCTAACTCGCAAATTGCGGGATTAGGCAGAGGCATTGATGTTATTGGCAATTTGTCAGTGGAAGCTCAAAAAGATGCCCGATTAATTTTGAATGAATTTTGCAAAATTTTAGAGAGAGAAAATATTAGGCCAGAAGAGGTCATTTGCACGGCGACGGAAGCCGCAAGAGTGGCAAAAAACGCTTGTGACTTTTTTAATTCTATCAAAGCAGAGTTAGGTTTTGAAGTGCAAATTATCAATTCTGAGTGTGAGGCCTATTTTACTGCATTGGGGGTTGCTTCTGATTCTTCAACCCCTGTGGAGTTTTCTATTTTAGATGTCGGTGGTGCTTCAACTGAAATTATGCGTGTCAAAAAAAATGGTGATGATATCGAAATGATCAGATCAATAAGTTTACCTGTCGGTTCAGTTCGCGGTTCTGAGTGGATAAAAGAAAAAAAATTTGATCTAAAAATAAAAAAAATTTTGAACGCCCATCTTGATGATTATGTAACAGATCAAATCATTTGCGTTGCTGGTAGCATGACTAGTGTTGCGGGAATTTTTCATAATCTTAAAATATTTGAAGAAAAAATTATTCATAAAACAAAAATTTCAACGGCCCATTTTGCAGAGCTTATTGGCAAGATTGAATTTTTAAATGAAATGGAGTTGTTGCAAAAATTTCCTTTTCTCGGAAAACGTGCTTGCACAATTTTGGCCGGTGCCAAAGTTGGAATTGAAATTGGAAAAAAAATTGGAATAAAATCTTTTGGGATTTCCACACTTGGCTTGCGACACGGATCATTAAGATATATGCTTAAGAGACATACTGGGAGAATTGATGAGCACTTCATCTACAGATTCTGTTGATCAAAAAATTAATTTAACCGCACCTGTTGTCATCTTTGTTGATGGAGAAGTGTCCGATGATCTCTATGTTCTAGAATCTGGTGAGGTAAAGCTCTTTAAGGAAAATCAAGGACGTCTTATTCCCGTGGCCCAACTCGGTGAAAATGAGTTTTTAGGTGAGGTCAGTATTTTTACCGACCAAACGAGGAGCACCACGGCCATCGCCACTAAAGATTCTGTCATTGTAAAATTAAAAGTTTTGGATATTAAGGTGGCGCTCAAGGCGATTCCCAAATGGGCACTCCAATTAATGCTTACGCTCGGGGAACGTTTAAGGCATACGACTGATATTTTGCGTGATCATAAAATATCTGGACTGCCTAATGACAATGAAGGTTTTTCTCCCCAGGACGAGTCAAAATACTTAAAGCTAATTGCCGAGTTTAAAAAGAAAAAACCTAAGACCTAATTCGTTTTAAAATAACTAAAGCATTTCCCATAACTTTTTCTTGTGCTCGCTGAATATCACGAGATTCGTCGTTTAATTTTTTTGTCATCCAAGTAAAGGAATCTTCTGCACTTGATCTGGAAATTATGGATAAAACTTTTCGCTGAATTTCACTAGACAGATTTCGAAGAGAGATACCCAAAATGGCCGGGTTTACCGCCTCTAAAATAGGTTTGAGTGTTTCATTTCTCAAGTTAAACAAATCTTTGAATGAAAAACTTTTCTCCTCTAGTTCATTTGCCAGGTTGGGGTTTTTGAGCCTGATGTGTTTAATGATTCTTTCTTTTTCTTTAGCGGTCATTAATTGTAGCATCTCAATAATTTGGGCCTTTCCATTGATAAAAATTCCATTTTCAGATGTAGTACTCATTTTATAACCTCAGAATGTTGTTTAAGTTTCCCATTTTGCTTTGGACTTTAGAAATTTTTGTCTGGCATTATCGAGAGTGTTTTTATGAGAGATATTTAAATCATCAATTTGCCCTTGTTGGGCAGTTTTGATTTCCTGAACCTGATCGATATGTTTTCTTTTTAAATTAACTAATTCTTGGGCCATTCTTTCCTCTTCCCCTTTTATAACTTCATCATGATGGCCTCTAGCATTTAATAATTTTTGTTCTAGTTCATTTTTTAATCCATCGACTTGTGTGTCATAACCTTTACGAAGGTCATTGATAACTCCTTCATTTGTATTCACAATCTTTTTATATTCTCTATTATTAACATCTTTTTGTGTGTTAAGTTCGTTGCTTGCTCGCTTCATTTCGGTATCCTTAAATCTCTGCATTTGAACTTGTGAAATGTCACTCATTGATACCCCGTGCATACATAGATGGAAAAGTTCTTGGCAGGCCAAGAAATCCTATCATAATATTATCTTACGCAATTTAAGTGTTTGTTATCAAGCAGGCAAAAACCGCCAAGACCTTTGGACAGAATCAGGTGGCATAATTAGAGGGTTTTATTATGAATAAGAAAAAAGTTTACTTAGTGAATGGGAAGAGAACACCTTTTGGGAAATTTGGTGGGGCGCTTAAGGATATAACGCCAGTGGATTTATCAGTTTATGCTTCAAGAGCATTACTTACAGAAATAAAATTAGATGCTAGTTTAATTGATCAAGTTATTTTAGGAAATGTTGTACCTGCTTCAACTGATACGATGTACGGAGGAAGGCATTTAGCATTGAAGTTAGGTTGCAAGATTGAAACTCCGGGGATTTGCATTAACCGTCTTTGCGGGTCAGGTATTGAGGCCATATTACAGGCCGCCAGAATAATTCGAATGGACGAAGCAAATTGTATTCTCGCCAGTGGCACAGAAAACATGTCTATGATTCCCCACTTAGTTTACGGCAGTCGTTTTGGAACAAAATATGGCGCACTAAAAACAGTTGATATGTTACTTGATGCTTTGACTGATCAATTCACTGCTACCCCAATGGGAATTACCGCAGAAAACTTAGCCGAGAAATTTCAATTAACTCGTGAGTCGTGCGATAAGTATTCCGTTAATTCGCATACAAAAGCGGCAAAGGCCTACAAAGATGGCCATCTTCAAGGCGAGATAACTGCGATTCAGTTAAAAAAAGAAACTATTTCAAAAGACGAACATTTAAGAGAAATTTTAAATGTTGATGATTTGAAAAAGCTTCCAACTACATTTAAAAAAGATGGAGTTGTCACTGCTGCAAGCGCCTCGGGAATTGTAGACGGTGCCGCCAGCGTGATTGTTGCCAGTGAGGATTTTTGCAAAAAAAATAATCTCTCTCCTCTTGTTGAAATAATTGATGGAGAAGTTATTGGAGTTGACCCTAAAATAATGGGCATCGGCCCTTCGCCTGCAATCAAGAATTTAATGAAGCGAAATAATTTAAATTTCAATGACATTGATCTTTTTGAAATAAATGAGGCTTTTGCTGCTCAAACGATCTCTTGTCTAAAAGATTTAGAATTGCCCGAAGAGAAATTAAATGTTTGGGGTGGCGCGATTGCTCTGGGACACCCATTGGGGGCAAGCGGGGTGAGGATTTCACTTAGCTTAGCAAGACAAATAAATATTTTAGGAAAAAATAGAGGAATCGCATCTGCTTGCATTGGCGGAGGTCAAGGAATTGCAATGCTCGTTGCCAGGGCAAATTTTAAATGAATTTAATTTTTACCAAAAAATATTTTGAAGAATACCGAGAATGGTTGCTTCTTGATATGGAAAGTGTTTCTTGGCAGAGTAAAAATAAAAAACTTTTTGAAGAATTTTGGTCACTTTTTTTTTTAGATGGGATTGATTTAAAAGATGTTATTGAAAGGTTTAGTTATTCTGATATTAAAATAAAAATTGGGCCAATAAACTCCTGGTTTAATTGGATGTGCCGGAAATTCATTGTTTTTATTTTTTTAAGAGAAGATTTAAGCATTCGGGATATTGCTAAGATTTCTGAGGTTGAAGCAAGTACTATTTCATCAATATTAAGAGATTTTTTTGTTAATAAATATCCTGGCAAGGAGGAATATTTTAACCAAATATTTCAAATCGGCAATGTTATAAGTCCCAATCTTAATGTCAATTTCGATAAGATTAAAAACGATATAAAAGTTGTTATGCCCAATCACGGACAGATTGATGATGAGATTATACCCAGTCTTGAAATTACCCTTTATGAAGGGTGGGCGGAATTTGTTCAAAGCTTAAGAGTTGATTTATTTCATCCAGAATACAGCGTAAAAAAAATCAAAAAAGATTATAACTTTTATAAACAAATAAATTTTGTGCAAAAAGTTTTGATTCTGGTTTTTATCGCAAGTCTTCTTGCTTATCTTATTCAGAGGTTTAATTTTTGGTATGAAAAAAATGTCAGCGATAAAATTAGTATTTATGAACCCCAATTTTTATGGGTGGATAAAGCTTTAAAGTTTCAGCAAAAAGAAGATTTGCCGAATAAGAATTTTAAATTAAATCTCGAATCAATAGAGGAAGCACCTTTGGAGATCGCCAATCTCAAAGATGAATTGGGAAAAGAAGAAGAACGAACAACTACAGAATCAGAAGTAGTTCTGACTTCTTGGGATGCACTTCCTCAAGATTTTGATTTTGCCGCTCAAGAAAAATCGTCTTATGAAGAAACCAAAAAAGAGGGATATCGAGATTCAGTGTATGGCGAAAAAAAAGTTTATCGAGTGATGATGAAGTCTGTTGATCCTCTTGGGGTAAAGGCCAATATTGCTCAGCTAATGCAAAAATATGAGGTGAATAAGGTGGGAAAGGTTAAACCCGGGACATTTGTGCCCGGGGGACTTTACTATAATCTTTTTGTACCTCGAAAATATTTAAAAGAATTTCTTTCTCAGGTGATGGGTGTCGGCGAGTCAGTGCTTTATGAAAGTCGAACTTCAGTCGGAAATTTTCCGGGCACAAACAAAGTATTTATTTGGATTAAAAATATTTAAAAGTAATATCTATTGGTATTACATCTGTTTATCTGGCAGGGAAAATAAAGTTTTGACGTTCCTTAGGAGAAAATTTGTTTTCCCTAAATTGGCCCATTGCCAGTAGCTTCCGATCAAAAGAGAGGTGGTGAATCCGTAAACGACACCTGAATGTATATATTTTGCCACCATGCCAGTATCATGGGCCCCCCCTAACAAAAAGGCCAGCATTCCCAAGATAAGGCTGAGTATAATCCAGGGTATTGTTTGCCTTTTATAATTTTCTGCTTGAGTGTTAAACTGTTCAATCTTTTTTGTATAAGGAAGAAGATCTGCCGGGGCTTCATCAAAAAGTTCATTTAGCTCTTTGCCATTTTTAAGAATGTCCAAAATATTTTTAACAAATCTGGAAACACCAATAAAATAAAACATAATAAAAGCTTGGGCAAAAATAGTAAAAATAAATATAGGAATGGCAACTTGGATGTGTCCAAAGGGAAGAGTCAAAATTTTTTTTGCAAGCAAGATTGTTAGCCCGATACCTGCGAGTGTGAGTGACAGTAGTATTCTTAAAATATTATGCATGACAGCTCCTCTTGTTTTTCAGTCGACTTCTCCTGTCTTATGTAGCACATTTTGTAATCTCATTTCAAACTAACCTTTTTTGGGATTGAATATGGCAGGGAAAAAAAAACTTTGGCAGAACGATATTTTTAATGGATTTGCTATTCCCGTTGCCATTGTTTTGGGTGGGGCCCTGATTATTTTTGGGGTATCACGCATGCTTTCTTCAGAAAGAACTTATCAAGATCTTTTAGTCGAAATGCGCTCCAAAACTTTTGGCAACAAATGGGTTGCCGCTTTTGAGTTGTCAAAAGTAGTGACGAGGTCTCAGATTCCACAAGAAGAGTTGCCCCAATTTTTAATAGAGCTGGAAGATATTTATAAAACTACAGATGACGTAAGAACTCAGGAATTTATCGTTGCCACTGCTGGGCAAATTAACCATCCACTTAGCGATAAAATTTTAGACGAAGCAATGGATAGTCAGAGTTCTAATATTCAGTTTCATGCGGTTGTTGCTTATGGAAATCGACCTCCTGGAAAAGATACCAAGATTCCATTTCTAAAATTATTTAATTTTTTAAAAAAAGATGATGAAATCCTTCAACAGGCGGTTATTTTAACTTTGGGGATTCATCGAAATAGCGAAAGCAAAAAGATTTTGATAAATTTTTTAAGTTCATCTCAAAAGATGTTGAAATATTCTGCCGCTACTTCGCTGATTCCTGAAAAAGAAAATGAAGCATTGTCAGTTTTAGAAGAGATACTATTTTTAACTGCACCTAAAGCTTATTCAAAAGATGATAAGGCCCAGGGAAAGTTAAATATCAATCAGGTTTCGCAATTGAAAATGAATATTTTAAAAATTTATGAGAAATTTCCTTGGCAAAATTTAGACCCTCTTATCCTGCGTCTTTCTAAAGAAGATGCAAGTGAGGAGATAAAAATTAAGGCCCAAGACCTTTTAAATCAGTTGAAAAAATAGAAATAACGCAACATAATTATAAGGAAAGTGAAATTAAAAATTTCTTGTTATTATAGTTATTTGGATTATTTTAATCGAATCTAATTCAAGATAGGTTCGATTTACCATAAGGATTTTAATATGGGTGATGATGCTCGTCTGAGTCTCAATCGAAGAGAATTTTTAAGTTTTCTTTCTGTTGGTTGGGCCACTTTTGCCGCCGCTTCAGCGGGGCTATTGGGTTTGGCCTTTCGTTTTTCTTATCCCAACGTGAACTTTGAACCGGAAATGGATTTTGTTGCCGGGAATACCAATGATTATGACAGCGGCGTAGATGAACGTTGGAAAAATAAATTTGGTGTGTGGATGGTGAAAGAAGAAGGCAAGCTCGTTGCTCTTTCTAATATCTGTACTCACTTGGGTTGTATTCCAAACTGGCTTCCTGCCGAATTAAAATTTAAATGTCCTTGTCACGGCTCTGGTTATTACATGAGCGGCGTAAATTTTGAGGGGCCTGCTCCAAGACCTCTTGAACGTTATAAAATCGGGCTTAATCCTGAAGGAAAAATTGTGGTCGATAAAACAAAGGTTTTTCGTTACGAAAAAGGGGAGTGGGAGCACTCCGATTCTTATCTTAAAGTTTAATTTCAGTGGGAGTTTGTAATGTCTGAGAAGAGTTTAGCAGAAAAAGTTCGCACAACACAGGTTTGGAAATCTATTTTTCGCCATGGCCCTCCAGATAACGCTCGAAATAGGGCAGCAGTAATTGCTGGAAACGTTTTTCTACATTTGCATCCCATTAAATTAAAAAAATCTGGAGTTCAACTTGGATATACTTGGTGTATGGGTGGACTTACTTTTTTTATTTTTTTGGCCCTGACAGTAACTGGCGTTTTGTTGATGTTTTATTATCGCCCAACGGCTGAATATGCTTTTAATGATATCATCGCACTAAAAGAGCACGTACCTTTGGGGATTATGCGGGAAATTCATCGCTGGGGGGCCCATGCCATGGTGATCACGGTATGGCTTCATATGTTTCGAGTTTTTATGACGGGTTCTTATAAACCTCCGCGAGAGTTTAATTGGGGTGTGGGAGTTATTCTTTTAGTTTTGACTCTTCTTCTTTCCTTTACCGGGTATCTTCTTCCTTGGGATCAGCTTGCGATTTGGGCGATCACTGTGGGATCAAATATGGCCAAAGCAACTCCTTTTATGGGGCACGGAGGCCCAGGTGCAATGCTCGCCCAGATTGGAGATTTCGTCATGGTATCCGACAAAAACGACGTAAGGTTTCAACTTCTCGCTGGGCGTTTTGTAGGTGAACCGGCTCTTCTTAGGTTTTATATTCTTCACTGTGTTTTTATACCACTAGTCGCCAGTGTGCTGATTGCAGTTCATTTTTGGAGAGTGAGAAAAGATGGTGGGATTTCGGCGCCTCTTTAAAAAAGGAAATATAAAGTTCAAAAAAAGTAAGGATATTTTTGATGAAAGAACTTATTAATAAATTTTCAGATCCAATTATCTCATTTCCAGTTGTGGTTTTTTTGTATTATTTGATGATCAAATACTACCGCATCGTGGGTACCAAAAGATTTGCTTATATTGTTATGGGGATTTTTATTCCCATAGTCGCTTGGATGGCATCTGATCCCAATTTTAAAATTATTATTTCAACCCCAGATAATATTCCCATTTCTATTCTCTTAAGTTTGGTCAGCTTTTTAACTTGGTTTGCCCTTTATCAAGCGGCAAGAAATGACATAAGAATCGAAGCAGGTGAAGGACCCCTTGAAGGAACTTTAGAAAATCGCGAAAAAGTTTGGAGTTGGCCTAATTTAGTTTATACCGAATTATTTGCTATTATTGCGTGCACTGTTTTTTTAATTGTATGGGCGATTATTTTTAAAGCACCGCTTGAAGAGCCGGCCAATCCTACTTGGGCCCCTAATCCCGCCAAAGCGCCCTGGTATTTTTTGGGTTTGCAAGAAATGTTGGTTTACTTTGATCCTTGGATGGCGGGGGTGGTACTTCCAGTTTTAATTATTGTTGGGCTTATCGCTATTCCTTTTATCGACACTAATCCTAAGGGAAATGGCTATTACACTTTAAGCGAAAGAAAAATGGCCATCTCGATGTTTATGTTTGGTTGGTTAGTGCTCTGGGTTTATCTTATTTTAATCAGAA
>JAHEZZ010000078.1 GCA_023250815.1 Bdellovibrionales bacterium | reverse complement strand
TTGGGCGCTAACGGTTTAGCTTCCCATGCTCTTTGTAGTACTTTTTTTGCTTCAGCAGCATCGTTCCTCACTTGGATGTCTATGGACTGGATTAGATAAGGCAAACCAAGTGCTGTAGGTGCAGGAATTGGCGCAGTGGCAGGTCTTGTGACGATCACTCCAGGATCTGGTTTCGTAACATTTGGGGCAGCAATGCTTTATGGTGTTCTGGCCGGTTCTCTCTGTAATTTAGCAGTAGGTCTTATTAAAGATAAATTTAAATTAGACGACACTTTAGATGTGGCCGCTTGTCATGGAGTTGGCGGACTTTTAGGAACAATATTAACCGCAGTATTTGCCACAAAAACTGTTAATCCTGCAGGGGCCGACGGCCTTTTTTACGGTGATTTTGCTCTTATGAAAGCACACATTATCGCTTCAATTGCAGTTATTCTTTTTAGCTGCATAATTACTTTTGTACTTTACAAAATAGTTGATGGAATTTTTGGAATGAGAGTTTCTGAAAATGAAGAAAGACAAGGATTAGATACCACTCAACATGGAGAAGTGGTTAATTCTTTAACTGAGACATCTCATGGAACAGCAAATCCTCCTTCAAATTTAAAAATGGCCCGTTAAGGTCAAAAATTCAAGGGCCCAAAGCAAAAGCTGGGCCCTTTTTTATTTTTTACAAAATGGCCGACCAATTTTCTTTTTTTTCGCCGACGAATCTCATCTCTTTAGTTTTTAAAAAAGACTTCCGACAAGGATGCCTGTTGGAGATTTTTTTATGTCAAAACCCTTAGAGGAGAAAAGTGATGCTGTGGCAACAGAATTAAGTCTATTGTCCATATCTAAAGAACTTTCTCTTACTATTAAAATTTTTCAAGAAATCAACAATCGAGGAAATATCATTTCTCTTAATGCTTCCATTGAGGGAGCAAAAATGCGCAGCAAGTTTCCTAGCTTTGCTATTGTGGCAACTCAGATCCAAAGTCAATCTCTTAAAAATAATGAGTTGATGGAACGGTTGCAAGATTTAGTAGAGAAAATTAAAAATGTATCTCTTAGGGCCACTGCTACTCGCTATTATGAATTGGCGGAAGATTTAATCGACAAGCTTGATCGCAACCTTTTTGAAAGAAATTGTGATGCTCAAGCTTGGGCAACTTTTGAAACTATTATTAATTGCACCCAAATCCATAAAGACAAAAATAAAGAAGCACTTCGAGATGAATTTAAAAATGAAGAAGAGTCTATAAAAAAGGCCAATCAAGTATTAGAGAAATTGGTGGATACTTATATGGTTTACACCGATGTTTTTGTGGTTAATAACACTGGCAACATTGTTGCTTGTGGAAAAGAAAAAAAATTAATTGGAAATCCTTGCAGCGAATTTGAATGGTTTAAACTAGCAATGAAGGGCGAAGTTAATGTTTCGGAAATGAGCAAGTGCCCGCTCTTAAAGAAAAATACAGTAATGTACACTGCTCCAATTTTTAATGCCGCTAAAGAAATTATTGGTGTCGTCTCAACTCGTTTTAATTGGAATTTTGCGCAGGAGATGATTGATAGTTTTAACATTGATCTTAATTCAAAGGCCTATCTGATCGATAATCATGTTGTCGTTATAGGAGCAACTGATGGCCTTGGGGTCATGAGGGATGGCCTAGATTGGTTGACTGGTGCGAGGTCGACTTTAAAAGGGCATTGTGGTTTTAGTCTGGAAAAAGACCGCAACGGAGATCATATTGCTGTGGGGTACGCCCTAAGCAAAGGTTATAATTCCTATCGAGGAAAAAAATGGTCGGCGGTGGTTACTTCAAAAATCGATGCCATTGACTATGACAACTTTTTATTTTCCATCGAGCAGCGAACCTATGGAATGCCCAGTACTAAAATAAGAGAAAACAATTACATCGAATCTGAGTTGGCCAATTTCGCTTTGAACGATACGATGAAGCAAGTAGAAGACTTAGTGCAGATGATTAACATCAATAATCGCGCTGCTAAGTTTTTGGCCATAAATTCTGCTATTCAATCGGGGATTGCGGGAATGGATGGAGATGGGTTTGCCATTTTGGCCAGTGAGATTGGTGGGCTTGCCAAGAAGAGTTTGGAGTTTGTTCAAAAAGTAAATAATATTGCAAATAAATTAAAAAAAGTGGTGGGAGAAACAGTTAATAAAAGACTTTTGGATGCTGCTCAAGATGCTATGGATAAAGTCGATCGTAACCTGTTTGAGCGTTATGGAGATATTCAAGCATGGACAACATTTCAATTATTTTTAGATGTATTAGAGAACCAATCCAAAAGAGAGGAGGCCTGTACTTTAGCGGCCCAACTACATCAGATTTATGAAGTTTACTCCGAAGTTATTTTACTCGATACTAAAGGTGTAATTGTTTGCAGCGCTAAGGACTCCTCGCTCATTGGCACTAATCAAGGAAACAGAGAATGGTTTCGTGAAGCGGCCAAAGGAAAAGTTTTTTTTACTGATGTCTATCATTCTAAAACTACCAATCGCCCGACCATTTCTTTTTCTGCCCCAATATGCAATGATCAGGGCGAGGTCATGGGTGTTCTCAGTACTAAATTTAATTGTAATTTTCTTAATGATATTTTGAAGGTCGTCATCGCTGATTCTAAAAGTCGAGTTTCTTTGATTAATTCTGAAGGACTGGTGATTGCCTCTGTAGACCCTAAAGATGTATTGGTTAAAAAATTTCCCATTTCTGTGCTGGAAAAAATTCGATTTGGGAAGAATGGCCTATGCGATATCAAAGATAATGTTTCGGATTTGAAGATCGGTTTTGCCTGGGGAAAAGGCTACAACTCCTATCCTGGCAAGTCTTGGGCCATGCTTATCGAGCGGCCAAATCATCATGTTGAATCAGTGGTTGAAATTAACAAGAGCAAGGTAACAGAACCTGCTCCAAAAAAAGTTGCTTGAGAGGGGAGCTCGAACATGAATGCAGAAGTAGACAATAAATATTCGCGCTTTCTTATGGTTACATTAGGTGAGCGCCATTTTGGACTTGCTCTAGATAGTATTAGAGAGGCCATTGCCCTTCCTGAAATTACTCCACTGCCTTCTTCTCCCCGTTTTTTTTTAGGAGTAATATTTTTAAGAGGAAGTGTGATTCCGATCATCGATATGGCGGCAAAAATGGGAATTAAAGAATTATATCAAGGCGATTCATTTGATAAAGGGATAGTTATTTGCCAGGTTAACAGTCAATATTATGGAATATTAGTTCATGCTATTGATTCCGTGACTTCTATTTTACTGAAAGACATTTCCGAAGTTTCGAATCTTACAAATGAAAATACTTCTTATATCTCTGGTATCTATAAGAGCGAACAAGGACTCACTCTTCTGATTGAACCTTTATTAGTTGTGGAAAAAAGTGATCTCTCTGCCCTTGCTGAAAAAGCAAAACTGAGCGCTTAAATAAATCATTTTTAAGAAAAAGGAGGGCCATTCCCTAGGCCCTTATTTGCATTTTTAGAAAAATTTAGCGAGTGCAGACCACTCGATCCAAAATCAAAATGTCCTTATTATCATGTCTATTAAAAATCGTTGTCTCTTTTCTCGGCGGATAGAAGAGACCTAAATTATTTCCGTCTCTATCTAGTTTTATTTTACTGGTGACATTATATGCACTCCGATAAATTATTTTTAATAACCTGGGGTAACCCAAATGCATACAAACCCCCTGGGCAGTCTGTTCATCAAAATCGAGGGAATGCCAATACCAAGATTCGTAGTAGTTCATTGGATCATCTGCATATTTAAGATTCCAAAAAACCATGGCGTCACTGCCGGGAACCTGGGAGCTGCTGGCCCTCACTTTACCAGACTCTCGATATAGAGGATTAGAGTTTAAGGCCTCTCCCAGTCCGCTCAAAAAAGAGTGGTTTCTTTCGCCGACAAAATGGCCTGCCTCGTGAAATACTAAAGCGGCCGCCTGGGCCGGGGTAGTATTTTGGTTCATGGAGTAAGACACACACATTCTTGGGTGTCTTGAATCCGAGTTATCAAAACTTGTTCCCCTGGGGCGTCCTTCATCCACACAAGGTTCATCTTGAAATGAAAATTCCATGCTCGAAGTGTAATATTGAAAATTAACCAGTCGCATATTTTCTTTCAGCCAATTTTTGTAGAAAATGGGAATTCGCAAAGCATCGATTTTATTAAAGTCTAGGTAATTGATTAAGGTGATCGCCCGCTTTTGAGCGGCGTAAAACAGAGGCTCAACTTTATCGCCACCGCCGCCGCTCACGCCGCCATCAGCTTTGTTAGCTGAAGCTGTTTGGGACGCCAGTAAAGCGAGTACTATTGAAACCTGACTTAATTTTAAAAATATTCGAAAAAACATAAAAATCTCCTTTAAGTTGTAGCTTGGGGAAACCTATTTGGGACCCCAAACCTTAGTCAAAATGACAATGCGTGTCAAGTTGGCCGTAAATTTTATTACAGTTTATTTTTTTAATCATTCAAAGAGCTTGTTCATAAAAACTATTTCATAAATTTTCCTTGTTACCGGCTGGCCAATCCAGCGAGTCAATGACTACATGATTTTTATGACGCATGATATATAAAAATAATTAAAAAATTCATAGTTAGTTAATTATTAATTAATTATTGCAAATAAGGTGTATGATTACAAGCCTATGGACCTCTCAGTTTTTAAATACAGCGATTACAAGAGTTACCTGAACGATATGGGGGATGCCCGTCCACGGGGTTATCGCAAGGCCTTGGCCCAGGCCACCGGCTGCCAAACCGCCTATATTTCTCACGTCCTAAACGGCCTTGGGCAATTCAATTTGGAACAGGCCGAGGCCGCCACCCGCTTTTTTGAAATGAATAAAGAAGAGTCTCGTTATTTTCTTTTGGTGGTGGAACACAATCGGGCGGGTACTGCCTCGCTTCGAAAGCTTTTAAAGCAGCAAATGGAAGAGATGCAGGAGCGCAATCTGCTGCTTAAATCCCGAGTGGGTATTGAGGATACTCTTTCCCGTGAAAATCAAGCGAGCTATTATAGTTCTTGGCATTATGCCGCCGTTCATATGGCGTGTACCGTACCTGCTCTGCAAACCAGGAGTGCTCTGGGCAAGGCCTTGCGTATTTCCCTCAGAAAACTGAATGAGGTTTTGGATTTTCTGTTAGGGGTGGGGCTGATTGTTCGGCAAGAGCAGCGCTTTCTCCCTGGCCAAACGCTGCTGCATTTAGAAAAAGATTCACCGCTGATTTATCAGCATCACGCTAATTGGCATAACAAAGCGATCGCCAGCATGCACGAAGAGAGCGCCGATTCGGCGGTTCACTATTCTTCAGTACTGACACTTTCCACTCAAGATGTGCAAAAAATTCGCACGCTGATCACTCAGAATCTAAGCGAATGGATTGATGTGGTAAAAGTTTCTAGAGAAGAAGAAGTGCACGGGCTGACTGTTGATTTTTTTCGAGTTGATCGCAATATCGATTAGCCTGTTTTCCGCCATTCTAGATTTTCTGCTCGTGACATCATGGCATCAAAGAAGGATGCTCTGAGGTTTAGTGCCATAAGCATGCCGTTTCTTAGATCGGGACGATTGCGTTCATAGCGAGCATATTCTACTGCGATATTATCCAAGATTTCTCCGTGCTCATCATCCAGCAGGGCATGTAAATCAAAAAATACTCTGTCCTTTGGACTAACTTTTAAATGCACTTTAATGGCCTCAAGAATTTGTAGGTAAACATATTTGACGATATTTTCTGTGCCGATTCCCATAGCTCCTAGTGCCTGGGCCCCGCCGCCAGAAGTGCAAACGTTTAAAAACATTTTACGCCAAATTTTAGCATCGTCGCAAAAATCATTTTTATCTAAATAGGACTCATTAATATCGATAGCACGTAAAAATCTTTTAAAAAGATCTGGGTGAGGAACTCCTTGAACCCATTCTAATTGAACTCCGATTTCTGCCAGTTTCGAGGCGTCCTCTGGATCAACTCGTCCTGATTCTTCCATTAGGTTACCCATTAATTTTTCTCTGTATTTGCGATCGTCGAGTTGGGACATTGTGGCCATCAGATATCGCATGAAGTCCACACTGTAGGCCAAGTACTGAAAGAAAAAATCTTTTAGTGAAGCTTTGGGATCTGGGAGATCGCCACAGATGAGTTTTTGTAAATAGGGATGGTGAATAGCGCGATGGTGTTTGGCCTCTTCATTTAATTCGGCAATAAACTTTTGAGCATCGGCCAGTGAATGAGTGGGTTGCGCTTGTTTTCCGTACATAAAATCTCCTTTGGTTATAGTATTATTTTTATTTAAGATTCTTCTCTAAGGGCGACTCCTAAATTTTGTAGAAGTGGTGCACTCTCTACTGCGATATATTCAGCTGACTCTGTCTTCGATAAATTCTGGTGACAATGCCAGGCCCATACCGGAACATAGATGGCATCGCCCGCTTCCCAACGTACTTTTTTACCTTCAATTGTAGTTTCTCCTTTACCTTTTAGGACGTAGATAATTGTTTCATAAGTGTGTCGGTGCAAATTGGTTGTTTGCGCCGGTTCTAATCCACCAATTGTCATACTAATAGTCTTCGAAGGTAAATTTACAATGTGAACAGGATGCTTGCGCTCCTTGGAAAAGTTTTTGTGAGATTTCATTTTGGTAACTTTTTTGTGTACTAGTTTTTTAGGAAGTTGAACTTTTAATTTTGAAGTTGTTTTAGCAACGTCTTTTGACGAATATTTCATATGTTCCTCTGGATGATTTCTTTTCGGAGCGCTGGCAAATAATTTGACACTTTTCTCGAATGGAATAGAATTAAAGAGCAAAAATATTTTAAAGAGGATTGTATGGATGCAGTCAAGTTTTTTAGGCCCGTTTTAGGCAAGTATGAAATGAAGCTGTTTAATTTGATCCCTCTTTTTTTCTTTCTTTTGATAAATACTGCGGGGGCCGCTCAAGTCGAAAAAGAGTGGACTTTTTTACTCTTTTTAAATGGCAATAATAATCTCAATCGTTTTGGTCGCGATAACTTGATTGATATGGAAAAAATCGGCTCGACTAACGAAGTTAATATTGTAACTCAATGGGCGGATATCGAATATAAAAAGACTAAGCGGATTTTGGTGACAAAAAGCACGGACGCTACTCAGATTACCTCTCCGACTTTGCAAGATATGGGGGCCAATGTTGACATGGGCAATTGGCATACTTTAGTCGACTTTATTAAATGGGGCGTTGCCAATTATCCCGCCAAACATTATTTTATTGTGGTCTGGGATCACGGAACTGGATGGCATGAAAAATCTTTGGAATGGCAAAAAGATATTTCTCATGACGAAATTTCTGGGCATAGTATCAGCACTAAAGAGTTGGGTTTGGCGATGGCCGAAGCGGCAAAGGTAATTGGCCATAAAGTTGATATTTATGGCAGCGATGCTTGCGAAATGGCGATGCTGGAAATCGCCACAGAGATGAGTGACTCAGTTGATTTGTACTTGGGCTCAGAAGAAGACATTCCTGTGGAAGGTTGGCCCTATTCCAAATTTTTAAGAAGATGGGTCGACGCACCTTTTTCCTCTCCTCGAGATGTCGCTGGAATGGTTCATACTGAGTTTTTGGAATTTTATCGAGGGCTACGTTCAAGACTTAAGCAGGCCACATTTTCACTTTTTGATTTGAATGAAACAGAACAAATGATCCACGCCATTTCACAATTTGGAAATGAAGTTAGAAAAATTTCTGGGGCCAATTTACCCAAAGCACATGAGGCCCTGATTCAAACATTGCCAATCACTGTTGATTACCTTGATTTGCTCGATTTTGCCGATCAGTTGCGAGCGGCAAATCTGGAGGGACTTAACGTTCAAGTTTTCCAAGATCTTTATACTGCTGCAACTTCTTATGTGCTCTTGAATGGAGCAACCCCACGTTTTGAAAAAAAGGCCAAAGGTATATCTATTTGGCTGCCAAGTTCATTTCGTTGGTACAATCTTTATTTGGCAAAATATAAAAATCTTAAGTTTTCAGGACTCACTCATTGGGAAGAAAATATTAGTATTTTGCAACAAAATAAATAATGAGTTTTTATGGCCGCTGAAAAAGCATATTGTCGTATTCCGGTAAAATTAATTGCAAAATTTGCGGATAGTTTTCCCTATGATGTTTTTCTTAAATTATCCGACGCAAAGATCGTAAAAATTTCTCATCAAAATGAGCCGATAAAAGACGCTATAGTGAGATATCATAAAGAAAAAGGTGTGCAAGATATTTATGTTTTAAAAGAAGATTACGATAAAATACTAAATACATTAAAAGAGCAATTTAAAGATAAGCTTTTTTCCCCATATGTATCGGAAAATGAGAGGATAGAACTTTTAGAAAAAAGTTATTCAATGGTCAAAGACTCGTTAACTTCAGTGGGCATAAGCGAAGCCACGATGGAATTCGCCAAAAAAATTTCCCAGTCATGTTTACGTGTTGTAATGGAGTCTAAAAATATTTTTAGCCTATTACAAAAATTTAGCAATGGTTGTGAAGAAGAGTTTAAAAAATGCATTGTAGTTGGATATCTTTCTGCAGGCATGGTTGATCACTTTGATTGGCGAACAGATAGTATGAAAGAGAAATGTGCATTGTCGGCGATCTTGTGCGATATTCTTTTATCAAACAAAGAGATTAAAGATATGCAGGGCCTTTCGGCCTCTAGACCTTTGGCCGGAGATGCTAAAAATAAAATAGCATTGCATATTAAAAATGTTGTCAATATTCTCAAGGTAGAAAAATGGATTTCCAAAGAAAGTTTATCCATGATTGAGCAGCACCATGAAGAGCAAGATGGCATGGGATTTCCTTTGGGATTAGGGCACACAAGTATTTCGCAGCTGTCTGCCATCTTTATTGTTGCTATGAGATTTTCTGACCTCCTTTTTCTAAATAACTTTAGCTATAAAGAAAAAGACAATATGCTCGCTACCATGAGGGTAAAATACAATTTAGGGGTTTTTAAAAAGGCCACCCACTCGTTAAGTGAACTTCTCGATAAAGAATAAGTAAAATATTCACCTCTTCTCATATCTAATGGAAATAATATTAAATTGATCTATAATTTCCGCATATTACTTTCCAAGCAAGCAAGAAGGAATCACTATGAAATTTCTCATTCTTCTTTTTTTATGTATTTCAAAATTAGCGATGGCCTCTTCTTTGGAGCGATTAAATATCGAGGTAGCTTGTGAAAATGGCAAGACCTCTTACTATTTAAATTACGATGATTTAAAATTTTGTGATGATATAAATTCTAAAAAAATAAATATCTTCTATCTTGAAGGCGAATTTGCCATGTTTTATGCCTTTAATAATTCGGATAAAGAAGTCTATTTTGGAGAGATCGATGGGTTACTTGATCCTTTGTGCGTCGATAAAAAGAATAATTTTTCTAAAAAATTTAATATTTTCATGGATATAAAAAGGGCCCAAATAGTGAAAGATGGGGCCAGTGATAAGAATTTATTAATTTTGTCTGACGACGATAAAGAAAACGTTGTTTTTAAGCAATGCAAATAAGGGTTCTGCGAGCTTGATTTCGGAGGATACCACCCTATAATACTTGTCATGATTGACAGTGATTTTGCTTATGAGACAGTGATGTCTCATAAATTTCTAACAAAAATAATATCGCTTCCCCTAGAAGATTCACTGAATCGCACTTTGGCGCAAGATATTTATGCCGATCTCGATGCGCCTCCTTTTCATCGCGTGTCGATGGATGGCATTGCCATTAATAAAAAATTACTCTCAAGTACTTCTTCTTTTAAAATCTTGGAATGTATTAGTGCCGGGAGTGAAGAACGCCAGCTTCCCTCTGGCGATTTTTGTTTTGAAATAATGACCGGTGCTGTTCTTCCTAAAAATGCTGATTTAGTCATTCGCTATGAAGATTTAAAAATAGCAGATGGCCAAGCAAAAATTACCTGCGATCATCAGCGACTCAGTCTAAACTATCACGCTAAGGGCAGTGACTATAAACGTGGGGATAAATTGCTTTCAGCTGGAACTTTTATAAAGTCGACTACCACTGCAATTTTGGCCTCTGCAGGAAGAGCTCATGTTTTAGTATATGATTTACCTAAAATTGCGGTGATTAGCACTGGGGATGAATTAGTAGATATTGCGGAAACTCCCGCTGCTCACCAGATTCGTTGGTCGAATGGGATTTCTTTAAGGCAAGAGCTTTATGCTCATGGGTTTTGTGATGTCTCAATTTATAAAGTTTCTGATAATCAAGATAAAATCAGAAATCTCATTAAAGATTTATTGGTGACAAAAGATATTCTTTTAATAACCGGAGGAGTTTCTGCAGGAAAATTTGATTTTGTGCCCAGAATTTTAGCGGAATGTCAGGTCGCTGAGATTTTTCATAAAGTAACTCAACGTCCAGGCAAACCCCTTTGGTTTGGAAAAAGTTTAACCAATTGTTTAGTTTTTGGCCTACCGGGAAATCCGCTTTCTTGTTTAGTTAATTTGCGAAAATTTGTTATTCCCCTCCTTTTGACATCTTTGGCAAATAAAAAAATTAAAACTTCTTTCGCCATTTTGGCAGAAGAAGTTAATTTTAATCAAGGCCTCACTTATTATTGTTTGGTAAAAATTAAAAGCGAAGAAGGTAGGTTAATGGCCTACCCGATAAAAGGCAACGGTTCAGGTGATTTTTTTCAAATGAAAGATTCCGATGGATTTATTGAATTAAAAA
Source organism: Bdellovibrionales bacterium (assembly GCA_023250815.1). Taxonomy (GTDB): domain Bacteria; phylum Bdellovibrionota; class Bacteriovoracia; order Bacteriovoracales; family Bacteriovoracaceae; genus JAHEZZ01. The sequence continues at coordinate 1,399 of JAHEZZ010000078.1, read as the reverse complement.
AAGATCAGGGGCCCTTTAAGGCAGGCCATCTTGCGGGCATTTATTATTGGGGGTCAGTCTCATGAATAATTTGATGACTGATAGTTACGGAAGGAAAATGCGCAAATTGCGTGTCTCATTACTCGACGCTTGTAATTTTCGTTGTACTTATTGTATGCCAGAGACCGCCACATTTTCCAAGGCCCATGATCTTCTAAGTGCCGATGAAATTTCACTGATTGTTTCAAATTTAATAAAACTTGGAATTGAAGAAGTTCGTTTAACCGGCGGAGAGCCGACATTAAGATCCGAATTAGTAGAAATTTCTGAAAGGCTCTCGGAAATACCTCTAAAACGTTTGGCCTTAACCACTAATGGTTTTTTGCTTAAAAAAAATCTTTCAGCACTACGAAGAACAAATCTAGATAGTATTAATATCAGTCTTGATTCTCTAAATCGTCAAAATTTTTTAAAGCTTGCCAAGGTTGATGCTCTAGAAGTTGTACTGGATGCTATCGATAGCGCCTTAGATTTAGGCTTTCAAATTAAAATTAATACTGTTCTTATGAAACAAAATATTTTTGAATTGGAAGACCTTTTGGAATTTGCCAGGTCTCGCCAGATAGAAATTCGTTTTTTAGAATTGATGAAAATTGGTGTGGCGATCAATTCTTTTTCGGAATCTTTTATCTCCGCCGGCCACGTGATAGATCTTTTGAGAAGAAAATATAAAATGAAGCAAGTGAACACTGAAAGTGATTCGACTTCTTTTAAATATCAGTTGGAAAATGGAACTCGTCTCGGTTTTATCGCTTCTGAGTCGATGCCCTTTTGTGGCAACTGCTCTAGGCTAAGGCTTGATAGTAAAGGTGCTCTTCGTTCCTGTTTAATGCAAGAACATAAACTAAATTTAAGGGGGGTGCCATTTGAGGATTATGCCCCGGTGATTAAACAAGTTTTAAAATGGAAGCCCAATGATCGGATAGAAAAAATAGAGCAGCCTATGTATCAAATTGGAGGGTAATAAAATGCTTACACATATTAACGAAGATAATCGCCCGCAGATGGTAGATATTTCTCAAAAAGAGATGACAATTCGGAAGGCCATCGCCTCAGGGACAATGAGAATTGGCGAAAAAATTATGCAAGAATTAAATGGCCAAGATATTTATACTAAAAAAGGGCCTGTATTTGCCACTGCTATTATTGCCGCCACCATGGCGGTAAAAAAAACCCATGAGATTATTCCTTTTTGCCATGCTTTGATGTTGGAAGAAATTAAAATAGATATAATCCCTAAGGGCCGCGACTGTTTAGAAATTAATTGTCATATTACATGCTTTGGAAAAACGGGTGTTGAAATGGAGGCCCTCACCGGAGTGCACGTTGCCGCTTTGACCATTTATGACATGTGCAAGGC
>JAHEZZ010000077.1 GCA_023250815.1 Bdellovibrionales bacterium | reverse complement strand
TCTCACTCTAACAACTTCAGAATCACTAAAGTTTGCATTTTTATATTCTAGTTGAAAAAGATCTACCTGCGAGTCTTCTATTGAAAAAACCATCTTTATATATTTACTTTCTTCGCTATTTTCTTTTTGGCCATCAATTTCCAGAGGAACCATGCGAAGTTTTAATATCTGAACATTTCCCGTGGCATCACCACTTGAAAGATTCCTAAAAAGCCCTTCCATGTTTGGCCCCGAGGCAAAACTGCTTAAACTAAAAAGAACAAAAAAGAATATATTATATTTCATATTTTTTTGACCAATATGGGATTTTTTCTTGAATAATTTTTTTGTAATGTTCATTTTTAAGTGCAAATTCAATCGTTGCCACCAAATGATTTTCAATTGTTCCAGTATCATATCTTTCACCTTCAAATAAATATGAGAGTACATTCTGATTTTTGGCCATTAAATTAATGGCATCTGTTAATTGATATTCTCCACCGGACCCCTTGGGAATTATTTCTAAGTAATCAAATATTTCTTTACTAAAAATATACCTACCGGGAGTGGCCAAGCGAGAAGCTGTTTCGTAAGATTTTGGTTTTTCAATCATCTTGGTCATTTTTAAAGTTCGCTCGTTAAGATATTGCACACCCTCGACTATCCCATAAGAACTTACTTCTTTGTCTGAAACATTCATTACTCCAACAACAGAGCACATATTATTTTTCAGAGAAAGATCAATAAGCTGTTGAGTTGCTGGAATATCTCCAAGAACAATATCATCTCCAAGCAATACCGCAAAAGGCTCACTGCCAATCACTGTTTTAGCACACAAGATAGCATGGCCAAGTCCTAGTTGTTCTTTTTGTCTGATGGCCACAACCTCAACCATAGAACCTACATTGCTCACTAGTTTTAAATCACCGTCTTTGTTTTTTTCTCTTAGGTAGTTTTCAAGCTCAAGATTTCTATCGAAATAATCAATAATCGTTTCTTTTCCGTACGAAGTGATAAAAATAATTTCTTCAATGCCCGACCGAACTGCTTCTTCTACTACATATTGAATCATCGGCACACCAAGGATTGGCATCATTTCTTTTGGTGTATTTTTAGATGCTGGCAAAAACCTTGTCCCTTTTCCGGCGACAGGGATGACGGCCTTTTTAATCTTCATTATACTTTCCTTATGCACTTATCTTTGGGAGAATTCACATGAATTTTAGCTTTAAATCTTCTGGGTGGAAAACCTTTTTATTTCTCATTTTGGCAGCACTAAGCCATGATGGATTTTCATATATTCACAATTTTGAAACAACTCGCCTAAAATCGACAGGCGGCGCAGGAGCGGCGTCAATGCTAGTAGAGGAGGCGACCCTCTTGAACCCAGCATCAATTGCTTTTTTTGAAATTACCTCTATTTATTTTCAAAAGGCCAATGTGCAAACCACCAAAAATGATAGAGACACTACTGACAATGATCAAATTGGTTTTGTCGTTTCTGACTCAAATCCATCAATCTCTGGTTCTTTAAGTTACCTCAACCACAGCGAAGGAGATGGGAAACGAAAAAGATTTTCTATTTCTGCCGCTACTTCACTGGGTAAAAGTTCGGCCATGGGAATTGCCTATCGAATAACAAAAGATAAATATTTTGATCATGGCCTTGAAACTTCAAAGGATGATTTTAACCAAGTTGTCTTGGGGGTTACTCATGCGATAAATGAATCACTTTCTTTTGGCGTTGTCGTTAATGACCCACAAAAAAAACGAAAAGAAGACTCGACCTATATTCTTGGCATGCAATATGTATACGCTGGATTTTTGTCATTAATGGCGGATGCCGGGGCCCCTCTTTCAAAAACGGGAACAACCCAACTTTTTTATAAAATGGCCCTTCAATTTAAAATTTTGGATGATTTTTATTTCAGAGTAGGTACATTCAACGACAAATTTTTAGGCGAAAAGGGCAATGGAATAGGCCTCGGCTGGGTTCAGCCGAAATTAGGCATTGAATTGGCCGCAAAAAATACTACCAATTTTGCCAGGCCAGAACTAAGCAGACAAAAAAGCTCAATTAAAGACGCTTCTCTTTCCTTGTCGTTTAGATTTTAATTTAAAAAAGATTTGTCGATAAGCAGTTATGGCGATAGCTGCAAGTTCAAAAAAAAATGGGAAGCAAAAGGCAGAGGCTGGTGCCACAAAACCCAAAGCCATTATTATTAAGTATCGAGATCGATTAATATTTTTGCGTCAAGCAAAAGAATATTCAGAAAAAAACGATACCGGTCGAGCTGTACAGCTTTATCTAAAATACCTAGATGCAATCGCCTGCTATAATGGAATTAAAGAAGCACAACTGACCCCAAATATTTTTGATAAACAAACTGGATTGGCAGAAATTCTAATGGTCAGTCAAGTCTATTGGGATTTAGCAAAATCATATGATCGGCACCAAAAAATGCACAAAGAATCCCAGCGATGTCTGGATCAATTTGTAAAATTTAGCCTCGGTTTTAAATTTCAATATATCAATTCAGAAATCATCAGAAAATATATCAGAAAAAGAATGGCCTATAATCACAAAAATTTCGAAGCGGCAAACCAAAAAATTATGGTGAATACAAAAGGTTGCTATGTCGCCACATTTTGCTATGGAGAAGACCATCAAATTACAAATGAGCTTCGATATTTTAAAGCCCACATCCTCCAGTATCAACTTGGAAAAAGCTTTGTCAGTTTATATTATCGCCTTTCACCTCCCCTGGTTGCTTTTTTGGAAAAAAATTCTATTTTGGGAATCTTTTTCAAGTTTTTTTCAAGGCCAATATTAAAATCATTTTCATTCTTTTCAACTAAATTTATAATTTCTAAATGAAAATCATCCCTCGCCTTATTATAAAAGAGTGGCTCCGCTCGTTTCTGGCCTCTTTTAACGCCCTTTTTTTAATTGTTACCATTGTAAATTTATTAAATGGGCTACTCCGCGACAGTGTTTCATTTAAATCCGTCTTCTTTAATTATTTAATCGAAGTGCCCATGCATTTATCTAAAATCTTACCAGTCTCTTGTCTTTTTGGATCTCTCTTTTCAATTGCAAAACTTAAAAACAGAAACGAATTAACCGCTATTTTTGCTTCGGGTTTTTCAATCCGCTCATACGTTTTTAACATTCTAATCACCTCCATGTTTATCGGCTCTGGATTATTTTTTATCTCAATGTATGTTCAGCCAATGTTAAAAAAAAACAAAGACCTTTTCATCCGTGATCCGGAAAAATTCCAAAACCTAAAAAGTAAGGGTTTAAAATCAAGCACCATTGGCAGTGGAAAAATCTGGTTTAAGAGTGAAAATTATTTCTTCTCCTTTTCGTCGTTTAACAAAAAAAACCTTTCTTTAAATAATGTTTCTGTTTACAAGTTTACCCCCGACTCTCTTCTTGAAAAAATTTTAACCAGCGAGAAGATTAGTTTTAATAAAGAAAAAAAAATTTGGACTTCAAAAATTACAAATGAAATTTATAATTTAAATAGTGCAGGATTCCCATCCTTTAGCGAAATTATGGACTCACCTATGTCAATCACAGAATCTAGTGATGACTTAAAAGAAATCGAAGCCGATGTCACAGGCCTCAATTTAAACGATCTCGTAAGCTACATTCGCAAACTGCAGGATTCTAAAATTAATACTAGCGAATATGAGATTATAATATATGAAGCTCTGGCATCAGGTCTTTCTTGTATTATTTTTTCACTGCTCGCATTACAAAATTTGTTCACGCCAAACAGGCGCTCTGCAAGCTTTAGCTCTGGACTTATTTATGTATTTGTTTTCACCATTGTCTATTGGTTAGCTAATACTTATTTTTTAGAACTGGGAATCAATTCAAAAATTAACGCCATGGGCGCAGCCTTTTTGGCGCCCACCATTATTGGTGTGTATGTCATCTATAATCTAGTTCAAAAAAGTAAATCAATTGTAGGCTAATATTTTAAAGCATTATATACTCATCATGTTTGAGTTTTCGGGTATAGACGCTAGTGGCCTTTTCGTGTTAAAAACGCTCATGGCGAGCAGAGAAAAAATTGATTATATTCCAAGCTTTAAAAAGTACCAATTAAGTGGAAATTTATTAAAAATTTTTACCTACCCTTCACCTGTCCTAACTAAAGTTGCAGAAGCAGTTACTCTTTTTGACAATGAACTAGAAACTCTTTGCAGGGATATGCTCTTTACAATGTACCAAGCCCCTGGAATTGGCCTTGCCGCTCCTCAGGTTGGAATCAATAAAAGAATATTTGTTATCGATTTAAATTATGAACGCGAAGAAATAACTCGCGCTGATGGACAAGAGGATTATAACTATTCAGATTTTGCGCCATTGGTTTTAATTAACCCAGAAATTAAATTGCTCTATGGTGAAATTTATTTCGATGAAGGTTGCTTAAGTGTCCCTGGTATTTATGAAGAAATTAAGCGAGTTCAAAACATTGAAGTTACTTACTATGATCTCAAGGGAAAAGAAAAAAAAATAGATGCCACAGATCTGCTTTCCGTTTGTATTCAGCATGAAAATGACCATCTTAATGGCATCATTTTTATTGACCGCCTTTCTTTTATAAAAAAAGACCTTATCAAAAAAAGATTGATCAAAGAAAAAAAAAGAAAGAAAATCTAATATGGCAATCAAAATAGTTTTTTTTGGAACTCCTGAATTTGTTATCCCGACATTGCAAGAACTCATAAAAAATAAAAATGTTGAACTAAAATACATAGTCAGTATGCCTGACCGGCCGGCCGGACGAGGGCAGCTGCTACAGTCCCCTGCTCCCGTTTTATTTGCCAAAGAAAATAATGTCCCCTATTTCCAAACAGAAAATATAAATAAAGAAGTCGATTTCTTAAAAAAATTAAAAGATGATTCAATCGATCTTTTTATTGTCTTAGCATTTTCTCAGTTTTTTAAAATAAATACACTTTCAGTGCCCAGCATCGGGTGTTTCAATATACACACGTCCCTGCTTCCTAAGTACAGGGGATCATCCCCCATTCAATATGCTCTTTTAAATGGAGAGACCACTACTGGTGTCTCCATACAACGAATGGTGAAAAAAATGGATGCGGGAGATATTTGTATTCAAAGACAGCTTGCTATTGCCTCTGACGATCACGCCGAATCACTTTCTCGTAAACTTTCAACAGAATGTGCTCTAGCGACTAATGATTTAATTAAAAATATTTGCAATCACTCATTGGCCTTTGTAGCTCAAGATGAAAAAACCGTCAGCTTTGCCAAAATAATTAAAAAAGAAGATGGGTACCTTAATTTTAAAAAAGAATCGACCACAACCATCATACGAAAGTTTAGGGCCTATTATCCATGGCCAGGCCTTTATTGTTTTTTTGATAAAAAGCGAGTGAAGATAAACCAATTAAGTATTGAAACTCAAATTTCATTGCCTCCTGGAGAATATCTTTTTAACAATAGCCGCTTGTTTGTTGGCTGCATGGACGGTGTTGTAAGGCTTGAAAATATCCAACTTGAGGGAAAGAAGCCGCAACAAGATAGTCTATTTATTAACGGAATAAAGTCCCAAAACTGGGCCTTTAAGATTAACCCTTAGGTTTTATTTATGATTATTTCTCCTTCAATTTTGGCCTGTGATTTTCTCAATATTGAGTCTGAATTAAAAAACCTCGAGAGAATTGAAAATCTTTGGTTACACCTCGATATCATGGACGGGCATTTCGTTCCCAATCTCACTTTTGGCCACCCAGTGGTCGAAATGATCGCTAAAATTACAAATATAAAACTTGATGCTCATCTCATGGTGACAAATCCAGAATTTTATTTAGAAACATTTCAAAACTACAACATACACAATATTACATTTCATCTCGAATCAACAAAAGACATTCTTTCATTGATTAAAAAAGCAAAAAAGATCTATCCCAGCGTGGGAATTTCTTTAAAACCAAAAAGTTCCGAAGAACTTTTAACGAAAGAGCTTTTAAGCCTCGTCAATCTTGTTCTCGTGATGTCTGTTGAACCGGGGTTTGCTGGGCAAAAGTTTATTCCCGAAAGTATTCAACGAATTGAACGCATAAAAAAATTAAAAAAAGATCTTCGCTTGGACTTTATGATTCAAGTTGATGGAGGGGTTAGCGACAAAAACAGCAAAGAATTAAAAAATGCTGGCGCCAAAAACTTAGTTGCTGGATCATATATATTTAAAAAAGACGGGCAGTCATACTCGGAAAAAATTAACTCTTTACGAAGTAGTCAGAAATGAAAGACAAATTTTTTATTTTAAACTCACAAAAGATTACCGTTTTAGATGTCCTTCTGATTTCAAAAAACCCAGATATTCAAATTGGGATGGGTAAAAAAGCACAAAAGAACCTCGTAAGGGCCCGAAAGTTTCTTCTTGAAATTATTAAAAAAGATCGCCCCATCTACGGAATTAATACTGGTTTTGGCATGCTCTCGGATAAAAAAATTTCAGCGGAACACTTAAGCGAATTACAATACAACCTTATTAGGTCTCATTGCACCGGAGTTGGCGAATTTCTGCCAAAAGATATCGTTCGAGGTATTATGTTTATTCGCGCTCATTGTTTGTCCCTTGGCCATTCCGGCGTTACTCCCTATGCCGTTCATTTGTTAATTAAAATGTTAAATGAAAATATTATTCCCTGTATTCCGGAAAAAGGATCTGTTGGCGCTTCTGGAGATCTCGCTCCACTGGCGCACCTTGCTCTTTGCTTGATTGGCGAAGGCAAAGTGTATTATAAAAAATCCATCGTTGAGACAAAAAGTCTTTTTAAGAAATTATCTATAAGGCCACTCATCCTTGGGGCCAAGGATGGTTTGTCTTTAATAAATGGCACTTCTGTAATGTCAGCACTTGGCTCAATTGCCGCAGGAGAGGCCATCAATTTGGCCAAAACATGTGATATTGCCGGAGCACTCACTCTTGATTCTGTTAAAGGGACTGCCTCTGCTTTTGATCTAGATGTCTCAATTCTGAAACCTCACCCTGGACAAATTGTGACCGCCAAAAATTTAAAAAAACTTTTGGAAGGATCAAAAATATTAAACTCACATTCCTCTTGTCACAAAGTTCAAGACCCCTACTCTCTTCGTTGTATGCCCCAAGTTCATGGGGCCTGTCGCCAAACAATTGTTCATGCTCAAAATGTTTTAGAAATAGAAATTAATTCAGTGAATGATAATCCCTTATTATTCCCTTCTAAAAATAAAGTCATTTCTGGAGGCAACTTCCACGGCGAGGCGGTCGCTCTCTGTATGGATTATCTTGCTATGGGGTTGGCAGAATTATGCAATATAAGTGAACGGAGAATTGAAAAAATGATGAACCCACTTTTTTCTGAACTTCCCCCCTTTTTAACAGAGGGTTCCGGTCTTAATAGCGGACTTATGATTACCCAAGTAACGGCCGCTGCTCTTGCCTCTGAAAATAAATACCTTTGCCACCCAGCCTCGATTGATTCAATTCCAACTTCTACTGACAAAGAAGATCATGTCTCGATGGGCCTTACTTCCGGATTGAAACTTCAAAAAGTTTTAGATAATTTAAAATATATTTTGGCCATTGAACTATTGTGTTCTACTACTGCTCTAGATTTTTCCAATCCTAAAAAAACATCCCAAGCGCTTTATGCCGTTTATAAAAAGATTCGAAAAAAAGTTCCAAAGATTTCAGGTGACCGTGTTTTTCATCATGACATAACTGAAATTTATAAATTAATTTGCGACAATACAATTTTGAAAACGGTAACTGATTTGACGGGAGATCTTTTGTGATTGATCTTTCAGAAAAAATTCCACTACCTCCAACCGGCCCAGAATTAAACTGCAAGGGATGGCACCAAGAGGCGGCCCTTCGCTGTCTTCTCAACAATCTTCACCCTGATGTAGCTGAAGACCGTGACAAACTCATTGTTTATGGTGGAAATGGAAAGGCCGCCAGAAATGAAAAAGCACTAAAAGATATTATTAATGCCTTACTTCACCTAGAAAACGATCAAACCTTGCTGATACAATCAGGAAAACCGGTTGCTATTTTTCCTTCAAACCCACAGGGGCCACGTGTTTTAATTGCCAATTCAAACCTGGTGCCCCATTTCGCAACTTGGGACAAATTTAATGAATTAGATAAAAAGGGATTAATGATGTACGGCCAGATGACTGCTGGCTCTTGGATTTATATTGGCACTCAGGGAATTTTACAGGGAACATACGAAACATTTATTGCTGCGGCAAAAAAACATTTTGGAGAATCAAGCACCTTAAAAGGAAAACTTATTTTATCAGCAGGTCTTGGGGGAATGGGAGGAGCACAGCCTCTGGCGGTTAAAATGGCCGATGGTGTTTTCCTTGGCTGTGATGTCGATCCCGAAAGAATAAAAAAAAGAATTAAAACTAAATACTTAGATTTTTTTGCAAAAGATTTTGATGACGCCATAGAAATGGCCATTAAAATGAAATCTGCTCAAGTGGCATATTCAATTGGAGTTGAAGGCAATGCCGCTGATTTTTTTGAATTTGTTTTAAAAAAATCCATTATTCCAGATCTTGTTACCGATCAAACATCGGCCCATGATCCACTTAACGGCTATATCCCAAGGCAGTTAACTCTAAAAGAATCCCAAAATCTCAGGACCGCTGATCCTCAAAAATATATTTCATTAAGTTTTTCTACAATGGTTGATCACGTAAAAATAATGTGTGAATTCCTGAAGGCAGGCTCCCACGTATTTGATTATGGAAATAATTTAAGAGCTGGGGCCTATAATCATGGATTAAAAAGTGCTTTTGATTTTCCTGGATTCGTACCAGCTTATATTCGTCCCTTGTTCTGCGAAGGTTCAGGGCCTTTTCGGTGGCTGGCACTTTCAGGCGATCCCGAAGATATTAAAACCACAGATGTCGCCTTAAAAAAATTATTTCCCGAAAATCTTTTACTTCACAACTGGCTAAATAAGGCAGAAAGCATGGTGCAATTTCAAGGATTACCCGCACGCATCTGTTGGTTAAAATACGGAGAAAGAAAACAAGCTGGTCTTCTTTTTAATGAATTAGTTCGAACAAAAAAAGTAAAAGCGCCAATCGTCATTGGAAGAGATCACCTTGATTGTGGCTCAGTAGCATCTCCCTACCGAGAAACAGAATCTATGCAAGATGGAAGTGATGTTATTAGCGATTGGCCACTGCTCAATGCTTTGATTAACACAACAAATGGCGCTTCATGGGTAAGTTTGCATCACGGAGGTGGGGTTGGTATGGGTTATTCACAGCATTCTGGCATGGTCATTGTTGCCGATGGAACAAACGAAATGGATATCCGATTGGAGCGCGTTTTAAATTCTGATCCGGGAATGGGCGTAGTCCGACATGTCGATGCAGGTTATGAAAAAGCAATTAACTTCAAAAATAAGACTAATATTATTTTCCCTTCACTCCTATGACAACTTTAATTAAAAACATTTCACAAGCTCTGACTTTACAATCTGCCTTTATAAAAGATGGCCGGAATTTAGATGCAATTGATCTTTCTGTAATTCAAGATGCTTCACTCCTTTTTGATGAGCAAAAAATTATTTGGATTGGAAAAAAATCAGAACTCCCTGCTAAAATGAAAATTGAAAAGGTGATTGACCTGGAAGGCAGAGTTTTAACTCCAGAGATTGTTGATTCTCACACTCATCTTGTTTTTGCAGGCGACCGCTCTTGCGAATATGTAAGTCGGTTAAATGGTGTTTCATATCAGGACATTTACAAAGAAGGAGGTGGCATCAACTTAACCGTAAAATCCACCACCGCTATTTCCTCAGATCAACTTTATAACGACGCAAAAGAACGCATTGAAAGAATTTCTAGTTTTGGAGTAGGAACCATCGAAATAAAAAGTGGCTATGGCCTTTCACTCTTAGAAGAAAAAAAAATAACACTTGTTATTGATAAGCTAAAAAAACATTATGAAAATCATATTCAAATTTTTAATACCTTTTGTGCTGCCCACGCCATTCCTCCAGGGAAAACCTCAACGCAATATTTAAACGAGGTAGTCTGGCCCTTGCTGGAAGAATTTGGGAATTTAAAAATAATAGATGCTGTTGATATCTTTTTTGAGAAAGACTATTTTAACCATGCGGAGACTGACGAATTATTAATCAGAGCAAAAAAATTTTCTCTACTTGGGAAAATTCACGCTGATGAATTTAATGATAACAAGGGAGCAATCTTGGCCTGCAAACATCAGGCACTGAGCTGTGACCATCTCTTAGAAACGAGAGAAGACGGTTTTAAAGCTTTGGCAAACAGTAAAACAGTTGCAACCCTACTCCCTGGAACATCCCTATTTTTAGGAAAAAAATTTTCAAGAGCAAGAGAGCTCTTAGATCTTGGGGGCAAGGTGGCAATAGCATCAGACTACAACCCAGGATCTTGCCATTTTGATAATTTAATTTTTTTAGCCGCACTTTCCGCCCCGCAATATAAAATGAATATTGCAGAACTTTGGGCGGCCATTACCCTAAATGCTTCCCACGCATTGGGAAAACTACACCAGGGGGCCCTTGTTGTTGGAATGAAACCGAGATTTAGTGTTTTTGACACTGATCATTTTGAAATGATTACATATTCTTGGGGGAAAAACTTAGCGATTCCTTGGAAACAACTTATTTAATATTTTGCTTAATTAAATCGATAATCTCTTCTGAAAAAAAATCCATTTGCCCACGCTTAATTAAATAGAGTTCCGATTTTATAAAAATCAAAGTTACAGGAATTGCACTCACATCAAAAATTTCAGCAAATTTATCTTTCCGATCATAAACAACCTTAAAATTAATTTTAAATTTTCGAATTATTTTACTTACTGCTTTAACTTGCTCATCTTCGTCAGTATTGATGGCCAGAATCTCAAGCTTATCCGAATCAATTTTATTTTTTAAACTTACGAGGGATGGAAGTTCCTCTAGGCATGGTTTACACCATGAGGCCCAAAAATTTATAATCACAACCTTATCTTTAAGGTTAGAAAAATTAAGATTAATATTTTTATTTTGGCCCTCTGATTGATTGTTCATCTCCGATGATTCAATTTGTAATCTTTTAAACTTACTAGAATAAAATACTTTTTCTTCTTGTTCTTTAGAATTTTGATCTGCTTTTGAATCAAAATAGTCAAATACCACTTGCCCAATAACCAAAGCAGAAAAAACCATGAAGAATATTGATATAGTAAATATTTTTTTCATTCAATTCATCGCACCCATAATACTGAGTTTTCCACACTGGAAAACTAAAACCTGAGGAGTATATAATATAAGCATCATGGGAAAAAAAGTAAGAAATACAAAAGGCCAAACGTTTGTCGAATTTATATTCTTGCTGTTGGTCATAATGGGCCTTTCATTTATTCTAGTTAGAGGCTTTGGCGGCGGCATTAGTAAAAGATGGGTTTCTTTGGTAAAAATAATAACAAAACCTACTGATACTGATATTTCTCTTTAAGGAAATTCAAATGAAATACATTTTGGCAATTGATCAAGGAACCACAGGAACTACAGCGGCAATTATGGACTTGGCCACTTTAAATTTTTTTTCTCATGTAAATAAAGAATACCCTCAAATTTACCCACACCCAGGATGGGTGGAACACAATCTGAATGACATCTGGGAAACTGTTCGCTTTACGGTTGGGGAAGTTTTGAAAAAAAACAATATTAATGCAAAAGATATTGCGGCAATTGGAATTACAAATCAAAGAGAAACGACTTGTGCTTTTGACAAACAAGGGCATCCATTGGCGAATGCGATTGTATGGCAAGACCGACGTACAAGTTCTTTTTGCGATAATCTGAAATTACAGGGACAAGAAAAAAAAATTAAAGAAATAACAGGATTAACTCTCGACCCCTATTTTTCTTCCACAAAAATGCACTGGCTTTTAAAAAATAACGATAATGTAAAAAAAGCGAGCAGCAATAACTTAAGACTGGGCAACATCGATGCATTTCTTATTTATAAATTATCAGGAAATAAATCCCACTGTACAGACGCCAGCAATGCTTCTCGAACAATGTTGATGGATTTAAAAAGTGCAACATGGTCACAGGAACTCTTAAAGCTTTTTGATATCAACCAAGAATTTTTACCTGAAATAAAAAACACTTTTGGAGAATTTGGCAAAACTTTAGGTTTAGAT
>JAHEZZ010000218.1 GCA_023250815.1 Bdellovibrionales bacterium | reverse complement strand
TCTTTTAAGTTTTAACTCGCTTAAGAAAAAGTGTCCAATAAATTTGGGGAGGCCCATACATTGATCAATGTGTTATGACAAGAATGTCTTAAAAATATTCAAGGCCATGAAGTTGCAAATCATAACTTGAATTGATTCCCAGTGATAAATTTTCTTTTTTTAAATTTTGCCCCAAACATTTCAAAATATTCTTCGAGAAATTTAAAATATTCATCAAAACTTAATTTTATTTTTGATGTCATTTATGACCTCCCATTGATTAAATAAATCGGCATAATTTTTAATTTTGTCCCAATCAAGCTCTTTTACATTCTCTATTAAAAATTGGATATCTGCTTTGTCTTGAAGTTCACGAGAGGAATCGTTGGCATAGGCCTGAATTTTTAGTCCAATTAGGTCTTCACATTTCACAAAATTTATTTGCTCTGGGCCATCTGGGTTGGCGTCGGCCAATATTTTTTTTGATATTGGTCGTCTGGCCAAAATAATATCAACGTTGCCAATCCCCGAAAATTGAAGCACCTCAATGGATTCATGAACAAGCCGAAATCCATTCGCAGTAAAAATGGTTTTAATTTTTTCTTTGTGAATTTCGTCGGCAATGAGATCGAGATCAACTGTCGCCCTGGTCGAACCATAACAAGCGAGTGCCAAACCACCAATCAGCGCATGCGAAACACCATTTTGCTCAAGAAGAGAGTGCGCCAACTTTAGAGTCGATCGTAGATTTACCATACAATTAGTTTATACCCATTTTCTTTAGGCGTATATTGGCGAGTTTTACTTGTTGTTCAAAAAAATCTTTGAGCGAGACGTTTATGCAGGCGAGTTGTTGCGGGATAAAAGAAGATTTGGAAAGGCCTGGCAGAGTGTTGATTTCTAAAACAATAGGCCCTGACTTAGTTAAAATCATATCGGTTCTAGTGTAGCCCTCGCAGCCGATTGCCAGGTGGACTTTCACTGCTAAATCTTGGCACTGCTTGGCCACCGGGGGATCAAGTGGAGCTGGAGTGAGTTCTTTAACCCCGTCGCCTAAATATTTTCCCAGGTAATCAAAGTTTTTGCCTTTTTGGACGACCACTTCGGAAGCGGGCAGTGCTGTTATTCCCTGGGGAGATTGCCACACGCCGATGGTCAGTTCGCGACCTTCTAAAAAGTTTTCGGCGATATAAGTAGTGGCGCTTCCTGATTTAATTTTTTTAAGGCACAGATTTAAATCTTCTTCACTGTGAATAATAAAAAGTCCCACACTGGAGCCGCTGGCGGTAGGTTTTACCACAATATGATGATCAAATTTTTTGGAAAAATCTCGAACTTGTTTTTCAAAAGATGCATCAATCGAAGAAAGTGTAATATCTAGGGCGACCGGGATTTTCTCTTTTTCCAGCACATTTTTTGTTGCTTTTTTATCAAAGGCCAAGCGTGAGGCCTCCGGATTTGATCCGGTGTAGGCAATATTATTTTGCCCAAAAAAATCTTGAAGGGTTCCGTTTTCACCTTCATCGCCGTGCATACTTAAAATAATATTTTTGCCTTTCATTAAAGGCAAGGCCTCACTTAAATTTTGCGTTAAGGGAGAAACTTTTGGTACAAATTGTTCGGTAAAGGCATTTGGGTGGGCCAGGAGTTCTTCTTTTGAAATATTATAAACTTTTAGTTTTTGATCTAAAAACCAAAAAGCATGAACCTCTAATTTGAGTGCCAGATTTTGCGCTGAGGCCACAGAGACTAATCTTTCTTCTGACTGGCCACCGAATAGAATTATGGAATTTTTTAAGCTCATGAACTAATTCTAGCAAAAAATTAGCTTCGAGCAAATGGCCTGGCCTGATGGCACATACTTAGAAAATCTTTTGCTTTTAAACTGGCACCGCCGATTAACCCCCCGTCGATATTGGGCATAGAAAGAAGGCCTGAGATATTCTCGGGATTAACACTTCCGCCATAAAGTAGAGGGATTTCATTTGCCGAAGTAAAAAGTTGAGCAAGTTCATTTCGTATAAAGGCATGAACATCTTCAGCAATTTTTGGAGTGGCCACTTTTCCGGTGCCGATGGCCCACACAGGCTCGTAGGCGATAAGTAATTTATGGCAATCAGAAATTCCCGATAATCCTTGGTGAAGCTGTTCTTTTATAATTTCTTTGGTGGTACCTTTTTCAAATTCAATAGCCGTTTCCCCTATGCAGTAAATGGCCTGCAAATCACTGGCCAGTGCTAATTTTATTTTTTTAGAAAGAAGTTCATTGTCTTCTTTAAATTGGTTTCGTCTTTCTGAATGGCCAATAATGACGAAAGGGATACCCATATCAGAAAGTGCTGTGGCAGAAATTTCTCCAGTGTAAGCACCACTTGCTGCGTGACTCATATTTTGTGCGCCCACTTGAATGTTGCCAAGAGTGAAGGCCAGCTCTTTTAAAATTGGGATATGAATAAATTGTGGGGCAATCCAAGGGTGGCAGTGAAGTTCCGCTCGAGACTGACTGAAGGTTGTGAAAAATTCTTTGATGTCGGCGAGCTTGTGATTCATTTTCCAATTGCCGACAATGTATTTTAAATTTCGGCGACTCATTTAGCTACGCCCATTTTGAGAGCATTAATACCAGGAAGGCCACTATTTTCGATGTATTCTAAGGAGGCCCCACCGCCAGTGGAAACATGTTTCATTTGGTCGGCAAGACCTGCGGCGTTCACGGCACTTACGGAATCACCACCTCCCACAAAAGTATAAGCATTAAGGCAGGCCAAATGATTGGCGATCGCATAGGTGCCTTTGCTATAGTCTTTATTTTCAAATAATCCCATTGGGCCATTCCATAAAACAGTTTTCGCCAAATTTAAAATTTGGGTAAATCGAGCAATTGTCAATTCACCAATATCTAATCCCATTTTTTTATCGGGGATAGACGATGAATTACAGTATTGAGGTTCGCCTTCGAATGAGAGGGAAATAATGTGATCAATTGGCAAAATTATTTTTGATTTAGAACCGGCCTCAAGTAGTTTGGTGGCGTGTTTTAAATCTTCTGCGCTACAAAGAGATTTTCCGATACTGATACCAGAGGCCTTTAAAAAAGGATAGGCCATTGCTCCACCAATCAAAAGTTGGTCAACCTCCACAAGAAGTTTTTCTAAGACTTTTATTTTATCGGACACTTTTGCGCCACCTACAATTGTTACAAAGGGGCGAGGAGGGTGATCGACAATTTTACTTAAGGCCTCAATTTCTTTTTTTAAAAGAAAACCACCGGCATAACAAAATTTATTAAAATAGTTAACGATTCCATAGGTTGAAGCATGTTTTCTATGAGCTGTTCCAAATGCGTCGTTAACATAGAAATCGCCGTAACTTGCAAGCTTTTTGCTAAATTCGATATCATTTTTTTCTTCTTCCGGATGGAAGCGCAGGTTTTGCAAAAGAATAAGTTTGTGTTTTTTTAATTTAAATATAGTTTTTAATCCGGAGTCGAGGCAGGATTCTGTTAGCAAAACTTCCATGCCCAGCTTTGCCGCCAGCATTTTTGCCACTGGTTCTAGAGAATATTTCATATCTCTCTTGCCTTCTGGTCTTCCCAGATGGCCCATCATGACGATTCGATCTACGCCTTTTTCTAAAAGATATTTTATAGTGGGTATTGTGGCATCAATACGAGTTGAATCGGAAATTATTTTATTATCGTTTTTTAAAAAAGGTACATTGAAATCAAAACGGGCAATAACTTTTTT
>JAHEZZ010000076.1 GCA_023250815.1 Bdellovibrionales bacterium | reverse complement strand
AAGATTTGTCGCATTGTCTCCACCATTTTTTTTGTAATATTCAACTGCTTGTTCCGATTTTCCCATTTCTGCATAAAATAATGCAATATCTCTCTCCGCTTCTGGTTTCATGTTAATATATTTTTCATTTTGGGAAGTCTCAATAACATCTTTCAATAAATTTACGGCTTGGTTGTATTTTTTGCCACGATAATAACACCAGGCCAAATTATATGCGTCTTTTGTCCACCAGCGATCAGTTTTTACTCTTATTCCTTTTTCATATAATCGGATTGCTTCGGAATAAACTTTGTCATTATAGTAGCCTTCGGCCATTGCCAGCATTGCTTTTCTATTAATTTCACTTCCTGGTCTTGATTCTTTTAAAGCATAATTAAAATATTTTTTTGCTTTAGAAAAATCCTGATATTCTTTTGAGTTTTGAGCAACAATATAGAGGATTGTTGCCTTATCTTCAAATTTTTTAAATCGTTTTAAAGTATAAATACAAACTTTCTGGGCCCTTATAAAAAGACTGCTTGATTCTTTAAAATATTCTTTTTTATTAGCATGAACTCTTTCTTCGGGGGAAATGGAAAGATATGTTTTATTTTCTTTTTCCTTTATTAACCTGGCCTTTTCCAAATACAAATCTGCCATTCTCGTAAGCAGTCTTGGGTCACTGCTTTTCAATTGTTTATTTAAGCGAGTTACTTCCCTTATCTCTTCATCAAGTAAATTTAAAATTTGAGAACGCCTTTCTTCAACATCTTGGGAAAATATTTTTACTGAAAATAATTGTAATAAAAAAAATGAAAAGAAAAATATATTTTTCGAAATCATTTCGAACACTCCGACTTTAGCGAAAATACATAATCTCCAAGTTCGTCCGCCCAAAATTCTCCATTAAAAGTCCAGAAATATTGTTTTTCATTTCGTGAAACGTATGCAATATCACCGCGATCTCTTTTGGTGCTGGCGTTAAAAGAATATAAATCTGTCTTCTTACCTCCTAATATTTCTAATTTTACATAGCTCATCCCCTCAAAAGATTTAGTCATTTGATTTCTAAACTGAATAAGGCGTCGCCGAACATATGAGCCAATTAGCTCTCTTTGAAGCCTCAGAGACTCTCGCAAGTTTAGCGCTAGTGTTTTTCTAAATCCGCTATCGCCAACTGTTTTTATTTTAGTCAATTCTTCTTTTCCCGTTACAAATTGTTCATACATATCAATATAAGTTGGATCCTTAATAATAAATGAAAGCATTGAACTTAAAAGCGAGTCGTTTGAAATCTTTCCCTCCATTTGAGACTTTCCAAGGAGATAAAAATATTTAAAATCATTAGTGCGCTTAGAAATTATTTCATTTATAATAAATGCTTCTTTTTCATATCTTTGATAAAAATCATCAATAACTTTTTTAGCATCATCCCATAAGCACAATTGCAAATAAGTTAATGCCTTAAGAACTTCAATTTCTGGATTAAAATAATAATCAAAAATGGGTGCATTATAAGTTACAAGTTTTCCCAAAGTTCTATTGTAATCTTTCATGTAAAAACTATTCCAAGCTTCTTCGAATAAAATTTCAGGCCAAATAGATGAGCTCTTGGGTAAATCTAAATAATCATTGTGAGCTTCAGAAAATTTTTGACCAGCAAAAAGTGCTCTTGGAGAACCAACAATACATGTATCTCTATTCACTTCTAACTGCTTTAATCGACCACTACTTAAAGATGACTTAATATTTTTATTTGACTCTAAAACACACTCTTTATAGAGCAAATTGGCCTTTTCATAATTTTTTAAAATAGCATTTGCGCTGGCCTCTAAATTTAAAGCAAAAGGATGGACGATTTGACTGGGAGAAAAATCATACTTTAATTCCTGGACGGTCTCCTGATATTTTCCAAGTCTAAAATATTTCTTTGCACGAACATATCTGATCATTGGTGAGTTAATACGGTCTAAAATTTGACTGGGAAAAATTTCAAATTGCTTAGTCCCAACTTCGGTGATCACATCATCAATAACGTTATCTAAAGTTTCTTTACTTCCTCCAGTCCCTGAAGCGATATATTCCTTTATAAATGGCACTGCTGTAAAATACATTTTTTCTTTCGTTAACTCTCTTGCAATCTCTAAGTCTACTCGAGTGCCAACCCCTGACCTTTTTGAAAAAAGATCTTGGGCACTTTGAAGATTGGCCAACAAATCAAAAGAATATGAGAGAGACAAAAGAAAAATAAACAATTGTGCGTACTTCATTACAACCATCCTGGCCTGAAATTAATTAAACTAAAACCTCACCCCGAGTGCTAAAGTTAAATCGTAGTGCTCGTACCAAACATTGGCCGTTGATCTTGTTGATGCTTTATTGGCCTGATAATGAAGACCAGTAACATCTGCACGAATGTCCCACATTTCTGAGAGGTAAAATTTTAAACCAGTTCCCCAAAGAACACCGCTATGAGTTTCAGTCGATTGGATATTGCTCCCTGTACTTCCGCTTAAAAATTCAGAACGATTATTTTGTTCTTCAATTTTGGCCATTCCAAGACCAAGTAACCAATCAAAATAAAGAATGGTATTAAAAGTATTTACCTTACTATAAAAAGGAGACCATATTGCCATCGCTCCCATATAATTTTGAGTGATTCTTCTAAAGGGGGTTGAACCGGAAGCTCCCTCATTTCTTACCGATCTAGCAGTATCATTTTCTTTGCCAGAATTTTTTGCATATATGAGTTCAAGCCCCCACTCTTCTCTAAAAAAATATCCAACTCTTCCTTGAAATGCTTTTGAATCAACAAAAGCACCTGAAGTCGTAAAACCACCGCCAGCACTGATATTTACCTTTCCATTTTTTCGATATTTTCTATTCTGCAAAACATAAACCTCTTTATCGGGATCAAGCCATTTAAAATCATAAGTAGAGGTTTCGCCTGCTCGGGCCTTGGGGAAAACTTCTATTCCCCAAAAATTAATTAAAAAATGTGCTGAAATAAATAAAGTTATAAAATTAGAAAATGACATCCTTGTCATAAATATTCCTCGAGGATAAAAGGATCAAATTACTTTGATTTTATCACACACTAGAGTCGGTGCAATGGAGACAAATATTTTTAAATTTACAAAGTGAACATGCTGATCTGTCATGCTCGTTTAATTTACTCAACTTCTTCCAGCTTTGATACAGTCTGGTATTTATTTCGTACTGATTATGGGACCTGGTTTCGGTCTTCATTTCATCTAGGTAAATTAATCGCAGAGTTATGCTTTTTTGGATATTTATTTTTTTTAACTTAAACTGTCCATAAGCATAACTAAATAATTGAGTCCAGTATTTCTCTCTTGAAAACTCCCTGTCTTTTCCCGTTTTGAAATCGATAATTTCCAAAACTTCTCCACTTTCAAAATCCTGAATAATTAGATCGGGAATCGCACTGACCATTTGTGAAAATAAAGAAAACTTAAATTCTACTTCCGTCTTAAAAAAAATGTTTAAGGCATGATACCTTTTTTCAATTTTGCGGACTTCCTCTAAAAACCATTCAAATTTTTGCTTAGGCAATATTTTCTTCAACGGTAATTCATTTCTAAATTTAAAATAATTACTAATTTCAAGATGAATTGCACTCCCTCTTTGGGCATTTGAACTGGTTTTTGTTCCTATAATTTCAAAATCAAAAGGAAAATCTTTTGGAACTTCTTCTTCGGATAAAGACATCTCTTCAATTTTCAAAATATTACTGAGATAAAATTTATGCGGGCATTCATCGAGCAATGAAAACTTGGTAACTGAAATTTCAGAAATTAAACCGATATGAGAAATTTCAAATGGAGTTTGAAATCTGTATCCCAAATCTGAAAAATATATCAATGGGACATCTGGAGAAGGCCGCTCTACGCTTGGTTTATCAATGCTATAATTTTCAATTTCAATCTGAGCGGAAATAGCAGAGTTATTACAAAATTTTTCAAGATAGTTGTTCCATGAATACGGGTTGTTAAAAATCTCATTTCTATCGTCTACCACCGAAAACCAATAAAGACTTGAAATTGCCCTGGTGCACGCCACATAAAAAAGTCGCACTGATTCAGCTAATTCTTTTTTCTCCGCAATAATTTTTTCGTAATGATACCAGGGAGTTTTTCGCTTTATTCTCTCGTTACCTTTTTTATATTTAAAGCTAAAAATATCTACACCCAAATCATCAACAGATTTTGATCTTGGGCCATTGGTATTTATCCCCCCTAAAATAACATTTTTAAATTCCAAGCCTTTTGAAGCATGAACTGTCATAATTTTTACTTTGGGAGATGATTTGCCCCAGGAAAATTGAATATTTTCTAATTCATTCACCCTGCTATCAAGAAAAGTAATAATGACCCGTAAGTCGTTATTAAAATTATAAAAATATTTTTTTATTTCAGACAATTCCGAAGGTAAATTAATAGAAAATATTCCAATTTCAAGAAGCAAAATTCTAAAAGATTCAAATGCTCCAATTATTTTAAAGTTCTGGTACGAATTTTTAACTTTCTCCTCAAGGCTACAGTCAATTTTTTTTCCTGAAATGAGTTCGGAATAAATACCAATATAAACTACAAATTCGCTCACCAAATCTTGCTTCTCAGAAGCTCCATCACTTTCCCTTACAAGAAGATATTTTAGATAATAATTTAAAATCCCGTAAAGTGGTCTCTCTTTTAATGCAATCTTCACTTGAGCGCTAAATGAAATATTTTCTTTCATCAAAAGTTTTATCAGTTTAATCGATGGCCGAAGTTTTCGATAAAGAACAGTAACATCGCCATGCTGAGTAATTTCTTTAATCCATTTTAAAATTCCTATGGCCTCGAAACTTTCAACTTGTTCAACTGTAAGATCTTTGATGTTTTCAATTTTAGATATTTTAATAATATTTTTTTGAATATGACCATTTGAATCTCTTTTTCCTGGAACTTTTTGATCAAAATATAAAGGGCCGGAATGGTCTAGACCAAACAAAAAGCTAAAAAGCTGGTTATTAAATTTTACTATAGATTTTTCTGACCGGTAATTTGTTACCAATGATAGCCTGTGAGATAGGAGACTTGACGTCCTTTTAAAAACCTCAAGTTCGCCACCGCGAAATCCGTAGATCGCCTGCTTAACGTCTCCAACGACAAATAATTTCGAAGATTGATTTTGAATAATTTGACTTACAATAAGAAACTGAATTTCAGATGTATCTTGAAACTCATCGATAATAAAATATTTAAAATAATTTGATAAGGCCTTTGAGGTTTTTTCGTCTTGCACAGATCGACACACCATGTATTCAAGATCAGAGAAAGTAAGTTGGTCATCTTTGTAGTATTCACTCTCACAGTACTTAAACATATCTCGATGTAACTTAAGCCAATAATTTTGAATCTCTAAATCTGTTCTGAAATTTAAAAAAGATCCAGAAATCATTTTAAATATTTCTCGAAAGTCTTTAATCCGAAGAAAAAAATCTCGAATATGTTCGCCATTATTTTTGGGGATCGTCAACCGTGAGACGTTATTAAAAGCTTCTTCCCATGAATCAAAAAAATGAAGAAAGCTTATATCATTCTTATCAATTAGAATTTTAAAAATATTAAAATGAGAAATCCATGCCAGAGGTTTTTTCCCGACTGGCAAAAATTCATAATCATTAACTGCCAAGGAAAGAGCTTCTCGCAACTTGTCTATTTCCATAACTTCTAAAAATTTTTCAAAAATCTTATCATAACATTTTTGATCTAAAACAAGATCCTCTTGTAATCTGTTAAACCATTCAAAATGCAGTAGTGGGTCACTAAATATTGAAGTTAAAACGCTAACTGCAACACCAAGATGCAGGTGAGAATCAAAAACAGTTTTTTTTAGATTCTCTTGATTAATATTAAGATCAACCCAACTGGAAAGAATATTCTCAATTTTTTTCTTTGCCTGCCAATCTTCACTTATTTCAAAGTCCGATTTTATCTGTGGAATTAATCCCTTTGAAACCAACCGATGACAAAAGCCATCAATGGTGGTGACATTTAGCTCATCCACAATGTCCAAAACTTCTGACCATATCCTTTTTGAAGCATCATCTGACAAATTATTTTCTATCAATTCAAGAATAGTCTTTTTTATGCGAATCTGTATTTCTGCCGCTGCCTTTTTTGTAAAAGTCATTAAAACGGTTTCAGAAAAATATTTACGTATCAAATAAATAATTTCGCTGGGAGGAAGTGAACTGTTTATCACAATAATATCTTCAACTTTAATCAAGAGATGGCGAACTAAAACGTATGTTTTTCCCGAGCCAGCACCAGCGCTTAAAATCACATCCCCGTCTGAAAAAATTGCAATTTTTTGTTCATCATTTGCCAAAGAATTAATCTGTGTTCGCAAAATATTTAGATCGCTCAAGCTTGCCCTCTCTTGCATATTGATTTTAGGCCACAATAGAGACAAGCATCAACTGTCGGCCGTGGCAAAAATAAATCATCCCTGATAATTTCATCTATTATTTTTTCCAATTCACTTTTTAAATTATTGTAATAATCGAGCTGATTTATTTTAAGAACATCAATTTTAACTTCCGATGTAATCTCCTGGGCACTATCCTGGAAACGAAGTAACGTTGAAGATTCATCATTAAGAATAATATAATTAAACGCCTCAATCGTTTTATGAAGAAGAGAAGTTGTGGCCAATAGGTAAGTTCCAATTTGCAAATCGGCCATATTTAATATTTCTGCCTTGCTAGCACCTTTTGAACGTTTAAAATCAATCACAATAGCAAAGTTTGAACACTCTATAACACAATCAATTCGGCCATTCACAGAGCGACCAGAAAATAACGGATGCGTGAATGGCAATTCAAAATGTAATTTGGGGTGGGACATAGATTCGATAATTTTTTGGATAAAAAGGATTGCATTTTTTGAATAGTGATATATTTCATTAAGTGCCTTAAATTTATCAGCATCGCTTAATAAAAGTTTATTAGAATCAATAAAAGATCTTATATTATCATCAACGAGACGAAATAATATCTCTTGAAAATCATCGCCCCCGAATCCGTCAGGATAGCGTGTAAAGAATGCTCCAATTGTACGATGCTCAAGTTCTCCTAGCTGGATTGGGCTTAAAATATTATCAATCGCCACCTTCTTATCAAATTTTAAAACATAATTAAAAAAATATTTTCTTGGACATTCCTTGTACGACTTGATCGCACTTAATCCATATATTGTATGGCCCATCTTTTTTAATTTGAGATTGGCCAAAACAATTTCGTCCAAAGGATCAGCATTTGTCCGAGTTTGTATTTTCACTTCTGGCCCTTGCAATCTTTCTTTTTGGGCCTTCAAAAAAACCGGATCGTCCATTAATTTGTTGAGGTAAGGAGATGATTCCTTAAAATCTTCAGGAATCAAAATCACAGTTTCCCCAATTAAGGGATCAGACAAATTATAAATAAAATTGGCCATCTCCAATGATTTGTTTTTTAAAGGACCTAGGATTGCTAACTTCTGAGTCAGTGCGAATGGCAAATCCTGGTTTTTTACTGCGCTTACAAAATCTTCAGCAAATGCTATAAAATTATTTGATGGCCCTTTAAAATTAATTTCTTTGAGATTAAATAGTTCAGACCCCTCATTCTCAATTAATGGAATAAGGCTGGCCCTCGGGACGTCTAAAGTTATTATTTTTTCAATCAGCGAAAGAATAAACTGATCCATTATTATTTCTCGTGAAAATAGTTCCTTCAACAGATTTATTTCAGCAACAACAAGTTGTAATATTTTTATTTTTCGATAATATAAATTATCTATATTGGATTTTGTTTTTATTATATTATTTAATTCTGTCTCAACTTGGCGTAGAAATTCGAACTGATTAATTTTTTTAATTTCAATCCAGCTTTTAAAGTCTTTAAAACAAATCGCTATTACATCATAAAATAAATCAATAGATCTTTTAAAAAAATGTTTCGGAAGGGAAAGAACATGCGACTGAAACTGATCATCTCCTGTCAGAAACATCACTTTTTTAAATTTTTCAGAGTTAAACAAATCATCTAAATAATTTTGCAAATTGCCTTTCTCGTAGTGATAAACTTTAATATCACCAGAAGATAAAATTTCTCTGGATTGCGGCTCTTCAATTTGCAACCAGTGTATCCAGTCGAAATTATTTTTATAATATAAAAAAATATCAGGCACAATAATCCCAACTTGGCCTTTCTCAATAATTTTTTTCAGCAAATCAACCTGGACTCCTGTTAAATTGATAAAGTCACTAAAAATAATCTTCTCATCATCTTTAAAAATATTTTCAAATTCATTATTTAAAAGATGAAATGCCATATGCTCATCCAAAATATTATGACTTTCAAAATAATATTGAAAAATTCTTATTGTTTGCGCAATCTCTTCCGGCAGATCATCAATCACTGACGAAAGAACATTAAAATCAACGCTGAAGCTTCGAAGCTCTGAAAACCATTTGTAACTATTTTCAAAATTAAGTATGGTAGGGGCAGGGTGGGTTTGATGATAGAGAATACCCAAATGAAATAATAATTCAGACTTTTTAAAAAATTTATATTTTTTTTTTATTTCATCAAGTGAATCAATTTTTGAAGACAAAAACTTTGCAGAAGTTATAACGTCAAAAGAAGCCGACAAACCCCATTCATTTAATTTTAATCTGCGCTTATCCGCCTCAACAGGCGAAGGAGTCATTACTAAATACTTGAGGCCATTTTTTTGAACAAGGCCCTGCCAAATATTTTTTTCATTGGCCGCAGAGGTAATAACAACGCCTTGCAAATCTCGGTCCTTTGATTAAAAGAGAGCTGAGATTGTACTTCCTGTACACTGAACTCTCAAGTCTCTTATTTTAAGATTGAGTTCCCAATAAAATAGACAAAAAAATGAGTGGAATTAAAAGAATTTAAAGAGATACGAACGTGAGGGTGGTCGATTAATCATCCTTTGAAACAAGTCAAACTCTTGATAAACCCCACAAAAATTTTCAGCAGAAGCTCCAGTCGCAAAAACAGTCGAAACGAGAGATGAACGTTTATATAGCGTAATTTTACCTAATTTATCCATATCTGACCAATTTGGCCCCTGCTCAGGAAAGTCAAGCAAAAGGCTACTGCTCGATGAAACAACCAGGGAAAATGTAGGGTCATCATTACTTGATTTTAGAAAAAATTCATATATTTTTTCAACCTCAGATAAAACTTCTTGGGCCTTGTCAAATTGTCCCGCCTTAATAAATTTTTCGTAACGAAAATCTCGAATGATAAAAATAAATTTTCGACCTTTTTTTCTTATAGCATCGTAAATGGATTTAATATTTTGAAAACTAGAACTGTAACAGGTACTTGCTTGACAAGATTTATCATAGAAAATATTTGAGAACATAGGAATTTCTATTTCCGAATGAAAATATGCAATAGGCAAATCATTTTTATCAGGGGCTTTCTCCATTTTAAATAAAGTTAGAGGTGGAGACTTAAAAGCAATTCCCGGATCTTTTTTAAATACTGCTTGAGCACAATTCCATAAACTAGACAGGCTTTCTTTTGTCGAGACTCCAGTTTCTAAAATAAATGTGGGAAATCCCTTTTCAAGCATAACGTTCCAAATATAGGGATGATCAAAATCTTGACATGTTCCAGTAATATTTGGCGAACCAGACATTTGAGACAATAGCCCCTTATAAGATTCTGGTCTTAAATCGGTTAAATTATAATTCCAAATCTTTCCAATACAACTAGCTTCTTCAATGGCGCTAAATTGGTTAGCTTCTTTATTTTGAAAACGGACTAACGAAAGATGCTCTTCACTAAGTCCAGGGATCTGAATCCAAACCAACATCTCAGCAGGGTAAGAAAAATTGTGGGTTCGCATGCCGATCGTTTCAATTTTTGTACAACTCATAAGAAATATAAATAAAAGACTGAAGCGATAGAGTTTTACTTGCGGCATTTGCCCCCCTCAAGCGTAATACTAAAATCTCAGTATATTTTAGTACAATTTCTTTTCATTCTCATACTAATTCTTCTACAATTATAAGAAATCTTTAAATTTAATTTTCAGGAGTAGAAAATATGGATGAAACGACAAGAGAATTAATGTGGAATATCCCCGCATTTTTTAAAGTGACAATGTATTTTCTCTTGATCCTAAGTTCCGGTTTTTTATTCAATGGACTATATCAAAAATTTATCTTCGTTACAGGTGGAAAATCATTCAAAGAGATCAAAACGAATTTAATCCCCAAAAATCTAAATTGGTCAAATTTTTTACAGACAATCTTTTTTACAGGGAAAGTCCCACGAGTAAAAAAAGTTGCCCTATTTCATTCCTTGATTTATTACGGTTTTATTATTTTATGGATCGCAACAGATGTTGTGGCCATTCATTACGATACTCCCTTTAAAATTTTCAAAGGGCCGCTTTATATCATTATTTCTTTTGCCGCTGACTTCGGTGGCCTTGCTGTTCTTTTCGGATTGATCCCTGCCTACTACAGACGCTATGTAAAAAAAGAAGATAAACTTAGCGCCACCAATCCCAATCAAGAAAAATTTATGTACGCCATGCTGGTATCACTCGTCATTGTGGGATTTTTGATTGAAGGGCTAAGAATTTTAGGAACAGGACTTCCCGAAGGCGAACAAACTTGGTCTCCAATTGGTTGGCTCTTGGCCAATTTATTTGAAAAATTTAATCTTTCTGACGGCCAACTTTCTTCGAGCTATCGTTTTTTATGGTTTTTCCACATGGCCAATACTATGGTTTTTATTGCCAGCCTTGGATACACAAAATTTTTCCACATCATCGCCCTCCCTCTTAATTCATTGCTAACTCCAGCAAGAAGGGGGGCCATTCTTAATACTATGAATTTTCAAAATGAAAATGCCGAGACATTTGGACTTGGAAAATTGTCCGAACTAACAATGAAAAACCGTATGGATTTAATTTCATGTGTAGAATGTGGACGATGCACAGATGTTTGCCCGGCCCATGGAGCGGGAAAAAATTTAAACCCGAAAACAATTATCACCAAAGTTAGAGATTTGGCCTTTCTTTCCCATGGCAAGGGCGAAGCAGATGCCGAGATCTGGGGAGATAAAGCTATTTATCAATTCAACGAAATCGATGCCTGTACGACCTGTGGCGCCTGCATGGAAGAATGTCCTGCAAATATCGAACACGTCAATATTATTATGGAAGCAAAAAGATATAAAACACTAACCCTTGGAGC
This sequence comes from Bdellovibrionales bacterium, assembly GCA_023250815.1. Classification (GTDB taxonomy): domain Bacteria; phylum Bdellovibrionota; class Bacteriovoracia; order Bacteriovoracales; family Bacteriovoracaceae; genus JAHEZZ01. Next base: position 1,146 of record JAHEZZ010000076.1, on the reverse strand, counting down.
AATCCCAGCAGCAGCAGGTGATGCTGTTACAAAAATAAAAAAGAATGGCAATCCTTGGGGAATTACTCAAGACGATCGTTTCAATTGGGCACAAGGATTAGATATAGCAGTTATTGAAGCATCAAAAAAAGTTGATTATCTCTATTATGTCGGCTGTGCTGGCTCTTACGATTCTGCCAATCAAAAAGTTGTAAGAGACACTGTCGCAATTTTAAAAAAGGCTGGAGTTAATTTTGCGGTGATGGGAAAAACAGAAAAATGTAATGGCGATCCAGTAAGACGATTTGGCGATGAATATTCATTTTCCGAAATTGCCATTGAAAATATTGCCAATATGAGACAATATCAATTTGATAAAGTTGTAACCCATTGCCCACATTGTCTACATACCATTGGAAAAGAATATGGCAAATTTGAAAATGGATCTTTTGAAACTATTCATCATACAGAACTCTTGGCAGAGTTAATCAAAGAGAAAAAAATTATTCCCCAAAAAAATATCGATCAAGAAATGACTTTTCACGATCCTTGCTATCTTGGAAGACATCACGGCGAATACAATGCCCCTCGCGAAATTCTAAAAAGCATTCCAGGGTTAAAATTAAAAGAAATGGAAAAAAATAAAGACAAGTCATTATGCTGTGGCATGGGTGGCGGTAACATGTGGTACGAGCTACCAGAAGGCGATCATTTGGCCAAAAAAAGATTGGAACATGTGGGAGAAGTTCAAATTAGCAAACTTGCCACTGCTTGTTCTTATTGTTTAATTAATTTCAATTCTTCAAAAGCACAGGTAAAAGCAACGGAAAACATCGAAATCGAGGACGTTGCAAATATTTTGGCAAAATCTGTACTATAAAACGATGAAAGAAATGAGAAGCATAATCTCTTTAATTCCATTTATTCTATGCTCTCTCAATCTTTATTCAAAAGATGAATTTCCAGGAATTATTCAATCGCTAGAAATTATTTCTAATTTAAATCAAGGTCGACTAGAAAAAAAAATGCAATCTTTAGCAAAAACCACCTCAATAGAAGAAGGCCCCTCCACAAGCGAAGAGTTGTTCATTGATCCTTCATATTTTCAAGCTTTAGTTATGAACTCAAATTTTAAATATCTCAACATGGCACTCAAAAATGAATGTC
>JAHEZZ010000001.1 GCA_023250815.1 Bdellovibrionales bacterium | reverse complement strand
AAAATCAAAAAAACGTCATCAACTTTCAATAACTTCTGACGATAAGTAAAAGAACGGGAATTATTTTATGTCTCTAATTGTTTGAATCTGTTGTGATTTCTTACTTAATCCACTGTCAACCTAGGACAGTCAACTTATATGCACAGATCAAAAAAATTATAGAAGATATCTTAAATGAAAAGGGGGGCACGCCCCCTTCTTCTGACAAATCTGATGAGGACGAGTTTTTGACCGTTACTGAAGCCGCTAGATTAATTAATGTCAAAGTGTCTCGTATTCGTGCGGCCATCTTTAAGAGGGAAATCCCCTACGTTAAAATCGGTGCGCTGGTGCGTCTTCCAAAATCGGGACTTCTTGAATATTTAGAAGATCAAATTAAACATCCCAATTAACAATAAATATGTTAAGGTGATCACTCTTTGACAATTGAATATTGGGTAGCAATGAAACAGAGGCTTCAACATGGAGGCCCTGTATGATTATAAATAAAAAAAATAAATCTAGAAGTACTTCTTATCGTGCAAAAGTTTATGTCGATGGCAGACAAATCGCTAAAACGTTTACACGAAAAAGAGATGCCGAACTTTGGAAACAAAAAATGGTGGTTGATCGAGAGCGAGGTGAACTTAAACTCGAAGCTCAAAAAAAATCATCACCAACTTTTTTAGAATTCCAAGAACAATGGTTCAATACCAAATCAATTGAACTGGCACCAAGGTCAAGCGAAAATTACCGTTCCATTTTAGATATCCATCTTAATCCATTTTTAAAAAATATTAAAATTGGAAACATTAACATGATAGATGGGCACAAACTAATATCACTGTTGAAGTCCAAAGGTAAAAATCCAAAAGGCATCAATATGGTTTTAGTGCTGCTAAAAGGAATTTTAAATGATGCTGTAAAATGGGAAATTCTACCAATTAATCCCCTAAGAAATCTCTCGCCACTAAAAGTGCCACCTAGATCAATAAATTTTTGGATGCCTGAAGATATTGAAAAATTTCTTTCAGTAAATAGATTAAGTGAACTTTACGAGCTTTGGGTAACTGCACTGAATACTGGTATGAGAAAAGGAGAATTGGCGGGATTGTGCTGGGACAAAATTGATTTTAAAAATAAATTAATTCATGTTTCCCGATCACGTGATCGCACAGGCCTTAGGGAAGCAACAAAAACACGTTCAAGTTTTCGTTACATCCCTATGAATAAATCGTGCGAAGAAACTTTGAAATCACTTTACCAACAGAAACGTCATTCAAATTTTGTCTTTGCTTATAGAAATGGAGCGCCTGTTGATTTTCAACATGTGCGCGAAAGAGAATTCAGAAAAGCAATTTTGCAAGCAGATGTTCCGCTTATTCGATTTCACGATATGAGAGCAACATTTGCAGCTAACGTGTGTATGGCGCCAGGTGGAGATCTCTATGCTCTCTCTAAAATCTTGGGCCATTCCAATGTAGATATGACTGTTAAACGGTACGCTCATTTGCATAATGATTTTCTAAAAAAAGTTGCATCAAGTGTGAATTTTAGCTGAGTTTGTGGGTGATTTATCGTCGGTTTTATTTCGTCGTAGTACACTTTTAGTACACCAAACATTCATTTGGTGTACTTTTCTCTTTAATTTCAATAGCTTGTTTAAAGATGGTGCCCAGTCGCGGAATTGAACCACGGACACAAGGATTTTCAGTCCTTTGCTCTACCGACTGAGCTAACTGGGCATAAATTACTTAAAAAAGTCTTCAAAAATTAATAGAAGAGGCAAGCATCGTCAAATACAATTTGGGAAAAGTTTTTTATAATCTTGAATAATATGTCAATTACGCTAAGCAAACTACAACTTCATCATCTAGCACTCAAAACCCAAGGATTTATTTTTTGGCCTTCACCACAAAAAATTATACTTCCCTCCTTTGCTCTAATGACTCATGGTTACAGTGCCAGTAAAAATGACCTTTTCTCTTGGGCAAGTAAACTTTGCGAAGAAGGAATTACTGTTTGTTTATTTGATCTTCCAGGACACTATTTAGGAGGGTTTAATGATGTTGAAAAATTTGCTGACTTCACTTTTGCCCATGAGCTATTTGCCCAAGGGTTAGAAAATATTCGCAAGAATTTTTTTCTCCGCTACCCTTTGTATGAACATTTTAATGATTCCAAAAAAATTAACTTAATATTAGCAGGGCATTCTCTCGGTGCATTGCTTGCTCTGAAGGCCTTATCTCTTCCTGCTTTCGTAGATTATAAAAGACTGGCAATTGCCGTGGGTTTTGGCCATGGCCTATCACCTGACACCACTTCTCATGATCAAGTTCACCTTTTTCAAACGCCTTTGTTTAAAAATACTTTAAACCTTCGAGCGCAGCTAGTTTCCCCCGCCCTCTGCCCCGAAAATATTTTTCCCTGGATAAAAGATGAAAAGGCCTCCCTTGAGCTTCCAGGTGAACGTATCCATTTAATCACCGGCCTAGACGATGTTATTGTTGCCCCAGATGGCGCCGAAAGATTAAAAGCACAGTTAGAAAAAAAGGGAAGCACAGTAACTCTTGAACGTCCTCTTAAACTTCCCCACCATGAAGCAGCCGCAGCAGCAACTCACATTAAAAGTTTTTTGCGAAAAAATAATTTCATAGAAAAAAAGCAGTAGTCAAGGCCACATCATTCAGCAAAAAATAATTATAGGTTATTCCTACAATTACTTTTTTAAAAAAAGAATATTGAAGGCCGTAAAATTCATTTGTTTTAAGCCTTCTGTCGATCATGTGATGATCCACATAAACTTGACGATCCGAATGCTCTTTTCTTAAAGCATAATTAAACCTGAAATTGCCCAAGACTAAACCAGTAGAATAAATATCAATTTTAGTTTCCTTTACGTAAAAATTGTACTTGCTTTTAATTTCACCAAAATCAAAAGAAAATACCCCGACTTTCAAACCAATTGATAATGCCTTAACTAAAAATTTTTCTGAGTAATCTTCTTTTCCGTAAGTATCTTTGTAAAGGATAAAGGTATGAGGGTCTCTAAAGTTCTCAAGATTAAAATAAACATCATCATAGTAGGCCGAAAAACCAAAATTAAAAATTAAAAAATGAGAAGAAAGCCCTATCCCTGTATTAATTTTTCCAATGTCGGGATTGCGTTTCAACGGAACACCGAGATCTAAACTAAAATATTTTTTATTAATAATTTTAGTGGCAAAAGCAAAATTGAGCTTTTTATTGCGATAGCGACTTTTTGAGAGCTGTCGTTCTAAAAGTTTGTTATCAATTTCTGCTACTCGATTTCCAAAAAAACTATTTTCTAAATTAGGAGAAATGAGTGAGCCTCCCACCTTGCCTGTTCCAGAAAGAATACTAATTCCGACAGGATTGGTTGGTTGATAGAGGCCCTCAATTCCAAACCCCTTATCTAAACTGACATTTGCAGGATTAGAAGACGCTGCAGTCGTTGGACTTGGAGAAGATTGATTACTTGAGCGACGTCCTTGCTTTTGAATTCCCGAACAACCTGGCAAATCGATGTAATCGCAAATTTCAACGGAAGGCCAAGCTGTACTAGAAAAAAGAAAAATCACAAAAAAGAGAAAAGAAAATCTCATCACATAATTATAAATATGGCCTCTACCAAGTCAAGCTTACGCAGATAGATTAAATAATGCCCTCTAGATTTTATTTTCAAGAAAAAATAATCAGGGTTTGAGGGTTACTCATATCCCAAAGACCCATGCGTCCCATCTCTCTTCCCCACCCACTTTTTTTTACACCACCAAAAGGAATTCTCGGATCTGATTTTGATAAGGCATTGATAAAAACACTGCCACTCTCAATTTCTCCAACTAAATTTTGTGCCATAATTAAATCTTTAGTCCATAAACTAGCGGACAATCCCCATGGAGTATTATTGGCCAAGGCAATTATTTCATCAGTACTTTTAAAAGACTGCAAAATGGCAACTGGAGCAAAAACTTCTTGGCAAGAAAGCTCTGAGTGAGGATCGACGTTATCTAAAAGTGTTGGATAAAGAAAGGCCCCTTCTCGTTTTAGATCAAGATGAATTTGTGCGCCCTTGGCAATTGCATTTTTTACCCATAATTCTATTTTACACGCCAGAGATTCGCTAGAGAGTGGCCCAATTGTTGTGGCCTCTTCTATTGGATCTCCGACAACCGCCTTTGATAAAGCATTTTTCATTTTACTTAAAAAAAGAGGATACACATCCTCATGAATAAAAAACCTTTTAGCGGAAATACAACTTTGACCGGCATTGATAAGCCGACTAACTGCTGCGGCATTTGCCGCTCGATCGATATCGGCATCGCTAAAAACAATAAAGGGATCAGACCCTCCTAATTCTAAAATTGATTTTTTTAATTCTCTTCCGGCAATGGCCGCCAGCTTTTCGCCAACTTCTGAACTGCCGGTAAAAGAAAATGCTGCTACTTTCGGATTTGAAAGAATATTTTCAACTTCAAAATGAGAACATATTAAACTTTGAAAAAGCTCTGGGGGAAATCCCGCAAGTTTAAATGCTTCTTCAATAAATAAGGAAGAACCAGTAGTGGCAGAGGCATGTCTCAGCAAATGTCCATTCCCCACCATCAAAGATGGTACGGCAAATCTAATTGCCTGCCAAAAAGGAAAATTCCAAGGCATAACAGATAACACCACACCAATTGCACGCGCATGAACTTGACATGAATAGAGGTCAGGAATGGCCACTTTAATTATTTCCGGAGTCAACCATTCTTTAGTATTTTGATAATAAGTTTGACATAAAAACGAACATTTTTCGATTTCCGCAAGAGCTTCTTTAAATGCTTTTCCCATTTCAGAGGTGATTATTTTTGCATATTTATTTTTATTTTCTAATAACACTCGCCCTAAATTATTAACAAGGGAAAGACGATGATCAAGACTACTTTTTTTCCATCGTTTATGAGCGACAAAACATTTTTCAACCCTATTTTCCAATTCGCTTTTATCCATCAGTTTATAGTGTTGAAGGATTTGATTATCAAAAGGGTTTTTTGTGGTTATAAAATCATTTTTCATAAACGCTCGAAGAATTAGACAGCTTATTATTTACTATTTAAGATGGGGGAATGACAGTAAAAATTAAAATCAAAAGTAAAAAAACTAAGTCGAATATAATAAAAAATAATTCTTGCGATAAACTTTTTTCCAAGCGCCAACTCGAAATCAAAAAATTTCAATTCAATACAGAGGTGGCAGAAGTATTTGACGATATGGTCTTAAGATCTGTTCCTTTTTATAACGAGGTTCACCGCATAGTGCTTGACTTACTCAAATATCACCTAAAATCAGAGGGAAGAATTTATGATTTGGGCTGCTCAACTGGAACAACCTTGCTTAATATTTTTAACTGGACAAAGAAAAATAATTTGAAAAATATTAAACTAGTTGGCATCGACAACTCCCAAGCAATGATAAAAAGATGCACGGCAAAATGGCAAAAAGAAGGGATTCAAGGAGCTATTGCCCTTTGTCATGACATTGATCAGGTCAAATTAGAAAAATGCGATGTCATTATCATGAATTATACCCTGCAATTTATGGCCCAGACGAAACGACTTAAATTAGTTAAAAAAATATACCAATCATTACGACCAGGTGGTATTTTTATTTTATCGGAAAAATTAAAGTCGAGTAATGAAGTTATCGATCAAGAATTAATAAATCTTTATTACGACTTTAAAAGAAGAAATGGTTATAGCGAACTGGAAATCTTTCAAAAAAGAGAAGCATTAGATAAATTTCTCATTCCCTGGCCCAGTGAAAAGCAAATGAAACTCTTAAAGTCTGCCGGCTTTCAAAAAAGCGAAATGATTTTTAGATGGTATAATTTTGGAACTTTTTTGGGAATCAAATGAACTCAGAGAAAGCATTTCAAGAGATAAAAAAACATAATCCCTCCGCACAAATTAACCAAAAAGCACTCATTGAAATAGAAGAAGAACGGAGCAAAGAACTTAGACAAAATTTTAAAACAGCAATTGGAATTATCCCGAGCACCGACTATTCTTCTGCGACCGTAGTGATTGGCCAAAGAAATGAAATTGACGATCAAGGATTTGCCTTCGTTTATCGCACTTTAAAAAATCTTTTCCCTTGGAGAAAAGGGCCATTTTCCATCTTTGGGATTGAAATCGATTCGGAATGGCGCTGTGATTTAAAATGGAACAGAATAGAAAAGGCCATTACTCCCTGTGAAAATAAAATTATTCTCGATATTGGAGCGAATAACGGCTATTTTATGTATCGTCTCCTAAGTCAAAAACCTAAATTTGTTTTAGGAATTGACCCTGTCCCTCTTTGCATCCAACAATTTAATTTTTTAAATTGCCTAAATGAAAACCCAAATATGCACATGGCCCCATGGGGAATTAGCGAGGTTAAACATTTTAAAAACTGCTTTGACACTATTTTATTTATGGGAATTATTTATCACCACAAACATCCCCTCGAACAATTGGAAATAGTTAAAGAGGCCTTGCTTCCCGGAGGAGTTTTAATTTTAGAAACCATTGGAATTCCCGGTGATGAATCAATTGCACTCTTTCCCAAAGAGCGATATGCCAATATGAAAAATGTCTATTTTGTACCAACTCTAAATTGTTTGATAAATTGGGCCGAACGATCTCATTTTGAAAAAATTGAAATCATATCGGCCACGCCACTCACCAGTGACGAACAACGAAAAACTGATTGGTCACATCCAAAATCATTGATTGATGTTTTAGATAGCAAGGATCAATCTAAAACAATTGAAGGTTACCCAGCGCCATGGCGTTTTGCAATTAGTTGTCGCAAAAAAATAATCTAGCTATTTATTTAATATAAATTTTTTGCCCTGATAAAAGCAGGCCGTCTGGCCAATAAAACGCAATTGTTGATCATCTAAAAATATGCCTGCGCCATCTGGACACGCATATAAAGGTGCATCTATTTTTTTAGAAAAATGTTTTAAGGCCTTATCATATCTTTTAGAATTTTTGTAATGAGGATAAAAATGGAAATTAACAAGATTAAATGATGAAAAATTCTTTAATCCTTCATAGTTTTCATCGCAATCAAATTCTGGATATGCCGCTGTGTCGATAGATGGAGTCATAATTATAGCGCCAGCACTTAGGCCAGACAAAATCCCTCCCCTTTTTACAAATGTTTTTAGAAGTGGCATTAATTTGTGTTTTTTTAGGGAGGCCAAAAAGTAAAAAGTATTGCCACCGGAAAGATGAATTATATCACTTTTTAAAACTTCACGAAGTAAAATTTGATCATAGGGAACATCAACTGGAAAATAAATAAACTTTTCAATTCCATAAATCTGATACTGCTCTACGAATTCTTTAAAATGAATTTCAGATTCGTAATGAGCATAGGGAATATAAGTCATTTGAGGGGTTGGATTTGCAATTTTTGAAATTAATACGTCATCCAGATTTTTATTCTGCTTAACCTCTCCTCCGCTATAAAAGATCAGACGCACTTATACTCCTCACATTTAAGTTTCCCAAGTGGTATACCCTTTTAAATTCCTTCGCGACAATCTCGTACAATCCTCAGCAAACCTTTAAATGGTCTTAGTTGCTTGCTATCAGTTATTTTAACTGGTCTCTTTTCTTTTAACTTTGTATCAGGATCTAGATTTTGATATTCTACAAAATCATCTAACAAAGAATATAATTCACTGGAATTAAGCTTGGGACGCGAATTCATTAAACGGCCAACTAACTTTGTAATAGAATCACCTGTCACTCGATCATACTTATTAATGACTGATGACCTCATGGAAATTTCAAGCAACACTCGACAACGAATAGTTCCTAATCCTTTTGCAACCGAATCCGCTAGTTTCATATAAAGCCCTTGAAACTTTTTGATCTGTGCTCTCCTAATCGGTGTTAGTTTTAAATCATTTTTAGTAGCATAAGAAGAACGAATTATTTCAATAAATTCTTCATCATTAATAAATTTATTTCTCGCCAAGAAAAGCTGAGGAAGCTCTCTAAGAACGTCACGCATACAAAAGATTGCTGACCAATTGATCCCATCAGCAACCTTCAAAGGCCCACGCTTCGATTTTGATCTTTCAAAAATGCTAAACACTTTTTGAAACTCAGAAATATCTTTTTTACAATAGAGTTGAACGTATCTTTGCTGAACTTTATTTAATCCCAAGCGATAAATAAAATGTTTGGTTTTATAATCTTCAAAATATCTTTCAAATTCTTTTAGTTCTAAATGATTATTAAAGAATGAAATACTTTTCTTTTTTCCCGTTTTAATAAAATCTACTGCCTGAATAAAATTTTGAACAATATATTTTGCCTTCTGTTTTTGCTCAATAATATTGGTGGAAAAACGACTGACATCATCAAAACGATACTCATGATGAAATAACCCGAACTGACGAATTGAACCGTAATCGATAATTCCACCATCCATCAAAATATTATCGCCATCCCAATCAAGCCAACAAAAAATGTATTCTTCCTCAAATTTTGCTGCCATTTGAGCAAAAATTTCACATTGTTTTTTTAAAAAATATTCATATTTCATCTCGCCTTTCGGAATATTTTTCCAAACACCATTATTTTCCTGACGATTTATATAATAATCAACTAAGGATTTCAAAATACCATGATTGCCTTGCTTTAAATGAGCAAATAAATGTGAAGGGCGAATTAAGTTTTGGTGTATTCTAACATTAATAGCAATATTTCCTGGAAATTCAATAATCGCCAAAACTCTTTCCGTCGCAATATTATTTTTATGAAGAACTTCGCTAAAAAATAAAGTGCCCAAACCTTCATCAACTTCAGAATAACCACAGCCATAAGAAATTGTAGGGTCTCCACTTTTAAAAAATCTTTTTTCTAAATGAGTAGCAGGACTTAAACAAGTGGCACCTGTACCACAACTACTGACATCATAAATTTTTCCGTCGGTTCCAGTAAAGCTGCCATTCCAAATACTGCGTCCATCACCAGAAGTTCTACCTTTTTTCCCAGGATGCTGAAGTTGTAAATAGCGAGTGGCCATATAAAGATTGGGTAAAATATCTTCTTTTTCGATAGGCGTTTGATTGATGATATCGTATTCATTAATAATGAGAAGTGAAAAAGTATTGAGAATTTCTTTTTCTAAATCAGAATTAATTTGATCTTGATGATCCAAATTTAAAAGCCCAACCTCTCTCGCCAAATTAAAATTAAAAAAAGCTACTTTGCCGCCATGTCTTTTTCTCGCCTGATATTTGACAAAGGAACCAGGTACTTCACTTTGCAACGGATGAATGCCATTAATTTGCTTAAAACGATGGTAGGAATTAGCAGATTTTGTGCTGACAACTGACCTTTTTATTCTTCTCATAGAAAACTCATCGGAGATCAAAAAAAATATTAAATAAAAAACTAAAACATTTTACTGAGAAATATTTTCCTACTCATGCTCTGCTGTGATACACCTAGGATATGAATAAAGAAAAAAATGATTCTCAAAGCATGTGGGGAGAGAAATCCCAGTTTTTTTATGAATTGGACCCCGACACAGTACTCAATTCTCTCGATCAACTGGGACTAAAAACTACTGGCAGGGTACTCACTTTAAACTCTATGGAAAATCGAGTTTACGATATAGAATGCGATAAATTATCAGTCGTCGCCAAATTTTACAGACCAGGTCGCTGGAGCAAAGATCAAATCCTAGAGGAACACACCTTCTTGACCGACCTAATCGATCAAGAGATCCCAGTGTCAGCTCCGCTCGTTTTTAATAAAGAAACACTTTTCACCGTTCCCAATAAAAACATTTTTTTTACCCTCTTTTTAAAACGCGGTGGCCGCCTTAAAGATGAACTTAACGATGAGGAAATTATTAAACTTGGCCACACCATTGCCCGCTTACATCAAGTCGGAAAATCAAAGAGCGCCACTCATCGCCTTTCACTTACACCCAAAATTTTTATCAATGACAATGTTACTTATCTCCTTGAAAATAATAAAATTCCCGGACATCTCATTTCTCAGTATAAAAGTTTAAGCTCAAAGCTATTAAATACCGCCATTAAATATTTCCAAAATATATCTTTTCAAAGAATTCATGGTGACTGTCATTTTGGAAATATTCTCTGGAGAGATGAGGAGTTTTTCTTGGTTGATTTTGACGACGCCGTAAATGGCCCATGTATTCAAGATTTGTGGCCAATGATTCCTGCCGATGATCCTGATTCCGTGATTAAAAGAGCGCTTCTTTGGGACGCCTATAAAGAAATTAATGTACTAGCAGAAAATGAAATTAAATTAGTGCCAATACTCCGAGCGATGCGTGTAATAAATTATGCCGCCTGGATAGCAAAACGCTTTAGCGATCCGGCCTTTGTTAATACTTTCCCTATGTTTGGCAGCGAAAGTTATTGGAAAGAACAGATTCAAATCCTTCAAGAAATTGACTCGGCAATAAATACCAAGGATAACGAACAAGTATTTTATTCTTATGAAGAGAATGAACCCTGGACTCCTCCCTTAGACTGGGAAGAGGATTAATGATGATGATGTCCGCCTGGGCCGTGAACATGGCCATGGCGAAGCTCTTCAGCGGTGGCGGGCCTTACTTCTTTTACCTTCACATCAAAATTAAGTGATACACCGGCCAAGGGATGATTGCCGTCAACAACGATATGGTCATCTTCAATTTTTATAACTGAGACCACCAACTGTCCCTGAGCAGTTTCAACTTCAAATTGCATTCCAATTTCTAAGTTTTCAGATGTTTCAAATTGATCTTTGGGAACTTTTTGAATGAGTGTTTCTTCTTTGATGCCATAACCTTCTTCTGGAGCAATTCTCACTTTTACATGATCTCCAACTTCTTTTCCTTCCAGTGCTTTTTCCAAACCAGGGATAATATTTCCGATCCCCTGAATATAAAGAAGAGGCGACCGCCCTTCTGAAGTATCCAGTGTTTCGCCTTGATCATTTTTTAAAGTGTAATCCATGCCGACGACATGATTTATTGCAATTTTCATCGCATCTCCAAACCGTTAGGGGTCATAAATAATGGCAGCAGCTTATCAAAAGAGATTTAAAAGTGGTATTATTTTTATTCCCCAAGATCATTTTGCAAAAGCTGAAGCGAGTCATTTCCCCAATAGAATTCTTTTTTATCATCTTTCCAAAAATCAAAAGTTGGCAGACCAAAAATTTGTCGCTCTTTCGCCAATTCGTGATTTTCTTTTATCTTTAATCGTGCGCACCTCATACCATCTTTTAAATCTTCAAATCTTAGCGCTCTTTTTTGCAGCACTTGATTAAGCACTCGCTCCTCGCCAATATCTTCGCCCTGGCCCCAGGCCAGTAAAAAAAGTTCACTGCCTAGTTGCCATTGATTTTCACCTTCAAATAAAGTCATTAAGCGAAGAGGCAGAGAAGAATTAAAAGGCAAAATTTTAGGAATACAAAAAGGCAGCCCCAAAAGTCTCGCTTTTTTTTGACAATCTTTTAACATATAGGCCCTCTTGACTGGAATATCTCCTGGCCCCTCTTTTTGAAAAGTTGTAATGACCTGAGGCAAAAATACTGGACGAAGTAAAAAAATTTGTTTTGAAAAGGAATTTTCAGGGTTATGACGCAATTTCAAAATTTGCTGATAGGCCAAATATGAATAAGGCGATAAAAAATCGAAATAAAAATGAATCACACAAAATGCCTTATTTTAGTTTTTCTATAAGGTATACTTTTTTGCTAGAGTAATTCTAGCAATTCAGATTTACTGCGTATTCTATGCACAGGATTATCGGATTTAAAAGACTTGAGTGGTAAATAACTTCCATCATCCATACTTGTACCGTAAATATAACGGCCAAATAGCACCCCCAAATCAGTGGCAAAATAACTGTCTAGGTCTTGTTCAAAAGTTTGAGTGAGGTAAGGATTGAAAAGATTTTTTTCAAAATAAAAACGCATAAATTTTTTCAGACCACCCTGAGCAGAAAACTTTTGGTCGAGATGACCTAAAAATCTCATTCCACTAGAGTATGCCGCACCATCGGTTTGTCTCTGATAAACGGAATGGCCGGCCATTCTAGTGGCCGTCAAATTATCCTGACTGTATTGCTGATAACCGCCATCTCGCCATGAGGCCATTGCCTCATCAATCCACCCAGAATTGCCTTGGGCCGGCATTACACCACGAGCAAAATAAGAATGAGTCAACTCGTGCCCAAGAGAATTCAAATCTGTTTCTGTAGCGCCACAATATTCCATTCCACCGCCATACCCACCACCGTAAATGATAATTTTTTTGTGAGGCCAAGGGCCGTAATCTTTTTCTAATTCCCCAAGAGTTGCAAGGGCCTTCTGTTTATATAAGAGCAACGTTCCATTGCTGTAAATAATAAGTGGAACTTCCCGCCCATCAATGGTTGTATATTTTTCTTCAATTTTGGGAATAGCACCTGATGGCATCAAATGGTAATAAATTGATGAAGCATTAAAATACTCTGGGTATTTTACGTTAAAATCGTTTGTTCCTCTTTTTTCGATCGCACCATTAGTAATTAAGTCATAATCTTTGCTTGCCCCTTCGACCTTGACTTCAATCTCCATGGCATACTGGTCGTATTCTAAATTGCTGGGAAGATAAAGTTCTAAAAACCCCCGATCATGTAGATCATCCGTCCAAAAAGCGCTGCGAACTTCATTGCCAAAAGAAAATTTTACGTTAGCGGTAATTTCGTGTTCCATCTCAAGGGTGTATTCGCCGTTCTCCAAATAACTGTCCACAACTCGCATCGTAGTAACATTTGGAAATGGCAAAAGTGAACTCGTCACATCTTTGCCATTCAATTTTACATTTTTAGGTTCAGGTACCAAGTCAAATAAGGGAAAACCGGAACTGGGCATTATGAAAGTTATGAGCGACTTTGCCCACACTTTTTTATTTCCCAAATCATAAGTAATTTTATAATTAGCACTTAGAAAATCTACAAAAACGGCCTTGCCCGATCTGCCTTCCCCTCTATCAATTGAAGGTGGAAAATAAATTGCAAAAGAATTGAGAGCACAAAAAAGAGCAATTACCCCAAATAGTTTGACCATGATCTCCGTCCTTAGAGAAAAAATTTATATTATAAAATAAAGTAGCACTGAAAAAAACCTTTTAAAAATTAAATCCCCTTTTGTTAGAAAATATTATGCGACTCTATTTATCGGAAATAAACTAATGCCAATTTGCTTGAAATACCGCTCGCAATCAGAGAGCATATTCAGTGTAAAACTTGGGCCCCACAGAAGGATCAGTTTGAAAATTTTTATTGTTTTTTTATTCTTTTTGCTCAATAGCTGCCAAGGTTATAATGCCCAAAAATGCGAAGAACTAGCAACTCAGGCCTTCCGCGGTTTCCCTAAAGAAACTAATGAATATAAACATAACTGTGCCAGTATTCCCCACGATTTAACTATGAACAAATGCCAGCAAGTTCTGGCCTTCTTTATTTTGAAAGGGAAAGTGGAAATTATTCAAAAACAATTTGGAGAAAAATCCAGCAAATGTCTGACCAAAAATGATTTAGAAAAATTTTCTCGTTAAAATTAATCTTGGATAGATTTAGTGGAATTGGTTTTAAACAATTAATCTGAATGAATCTAATGAAAGTGTGGACTTTTCCAAAACACCGCTAAGTTCATCTTGCTCTTTCTCTAGCAAGATAATTTCTTCTTTGCGAATACTGGGGTTAACTTCTTTTAGATATTTCAACCTTTGAATATCGCGATTTGTAAAATTTTGCATTTCCTCTTTGAGTTCAATTTTTAAAACAGAAAAACGTTTTTGGGCAATTATTTCTGCCTGTTTAATTAAACTTTTTAACCTTTCTTTTGGAATCGTTTTTAATTTATTGAGCAACTCACCTGGTGCATCCTCAATTCGGTCATCCAACATTTCTTTTGGCCATTTATCTGTTAGATCGACATTTTGAGAATCGATCAATACGCGAATTAAATGTGGAGGAAAAAAGCGATGTGCATTTAATTTTTGAGAGGCAACACATTCGGTAATAAAAAAGGCCTCTAAAAAAATATTATTGGCCCCTTGTTTTTTCCTTGAACAAACTGCCACATTTCCAAATTTAGAGCTGATGATAAGATCCATAACTCCAATGACCATCGGATGGTCCCATGTTATAAAATAAAAATCTTCACGCTCACGGGCCTTTACACGATCATAAGAGATGGTTACACCCTCGCTATCTAAACAAGGAAAAGAGGGCACAAACATATTATCACCTGGTTTTATATAAACCGATTCAGCATCCAAATCTTCAGCATCAACACCCAGATGGTCAAAAACTTTATCCATATAGCGCTCTAAATCCATGCTTTCTTCTTTTTCACAAATCATATTAAGAGTAATATGGGCCTTATCGTGATTAAAAGAATTACGTTCAATAAGAACGTCTCTTCCCGCTTCAACAGTCTGAAGAATTTTTGAATATTTCTCCTGTGTTTCACACAAAAAATTTTCAAATTTTTTGCCATTTTTTCCTAAAAACTGTGCCGAATTTTTCAGCATCTCTTGCAACTTCTCTTTTAATTCTTGATAAACTACGGTAGAGCCCTTTGGAGACTCGCCAAAAGCATTAAACCCTTCATTGTACCAACGAAATAGCAACTCCTCCCAAGAATTTTTAAAATAGGGGATATGAATAAAAATATTATTTTTTTGCCCGATACGATCAAGGCGTCCAATACGTTGCTCAAGCACGTCGGGATTTTGCGGCAAATCGAATAAAACCAAATGCCGAGCAAACTCAAAATTACGCCCCTCTGATCCTATCTCTGTACAGAGCAAAATTTGTGCTCCATCTGTTTCCGAAAAATAAGCAGCTTGTCGGTCTCTGGCCACTAAAGTTAAATCGCTATGGAATAGGGCAATCTTTAAACTTGGAACACTTTCTTTGAGATTTTTTTCCAAGGCCAAAATCTTTTTCTTCGACTGACAAATAAGTAAAACTTTTTCATCTAAATGAGACATTAAAAATTCAGAAAGCCAAGCAACTCGAATAACAAAGGCCGATCCCAATCCTTCTTCATCTAACTCTTCTTCTACTTTTTTAAACTCCAGAGGATAAGTGTGCATTATTCTCTTGGGAAAAAAATCAAATTCCTTCACTAATCCCTGGCGAGTATTGCGGAAAAAAACTCTCCCAGTCCCATGGGTTTCTAAAAGTTTATCGACTTCTTCAAATGAGCGAGATTCGATAAGTGCTCTCGCTTTATTGGCCACTTCTAAATATTTTTCACCCTCATCACAAAATTTTTTAAAATCAAAAAACCTTTCAGGATCCAAGAGTCGAAGACGGGCAAAATGCCCTTCTTTACCTAACTGTTCAGGAGTAGCAGTTAAAAGTAGCAGGCCTTCAATTTTTTTTGCCAGAGATTCAATTATTAAATATTCGGCCGATGCCCCAGATAATTTCCAATCTAGTTGATGGGCCTCATCCACAATCATAATATCCCAACTCGCTTCCTGGCAAAAACCAAGGGCCAGCGGTGAACCTTTTAAAAAATTAATCCCAGTAATCACCAGCTGCTTGTCGACAAAAGGATTAGTTCCCTCCTCCAAATGAGTTTCTTGATTAACAACAAAAAAAGTAAGAGAAAATTTGCGAAGCATTTCAACAAACCATTGATAGGCCAAGGTATCAGGAACAACAATGAGGGCCCGTGAAACTCGCCCAGTAATTATTTGTTGATGCAAAATAAGTCCTGCTTCAATTGTTTTTCCGAGCCCTACTTCGTCCGCTAAAAGCACTCGAGGAATGGAGCGAGAAGTAATTTCTTTGGCAATATAAAATTGATGAGGAATAAGGGACATTCTCCCTCCCATCAAACCCCTTACAGGGGATTGCAGATATTCTTTTTTATAAAAAAGCGTTTTATAGCGCAAATCAAATAGATCAAGAGAATCGCTCTGCCCTAAAAAAACTTTTTCTTCAGGATGATTAAAACTAATTTCTCCGGATAGTTCTGTTTCTGAGATGCTATGGCCTTCACCTTTGTAAGTAATCACTCCGCCATTATCTTGGATAATTTCGATTTTAAATTTTTCACTGTGAATAGTGCTAATTTCCTCACCAATCTGAAAAATAACTCTTTTGAGGGGGCAACTCTTGACTCCATAATTGCGCTCTTGGGTAGTTGACGGAAAGACGATAGTAACTGTCTTGGGAGCAACTTGCACAACCAATCCAAGGCCCAATTCTGGCTCGGCCTCACTCATCCATCTTTGGCCCACTTGAAACAAACTCATGATTGTCACTCCTCTATGGCCCTGGCATAATTTTTAAATATTCTTTGATAAAAGGAAAACCAAATCATGAAAGTATATTTAATAAGTTTATTGTCTTTTTTTCTACTTTCTTGCGCAACTAAACAAAACAAAACACCAACCTTGAAAAGCTGGAATTTAGACACCCATAAATCTGCCCCAGAATCTGCTTTTTATCACGCCGCTAGTGGCAGAATTTTTATCTCTAATATTGTCGGTAGTCCGGTGACGAAAGATGGCCAGGGATGGATTAGTATCGCCGATACTGAAGGCCACATGATTAAAGAAAAATGGGTAGAAGGTCTTAATGCCCCAAAAGGAATTCGCATTTTTGAAGAGACCCTATGGGTGAGCGACATCGATCGAGTTTTGGGATATCAAATTAAAAGCGGTCAGCAAGTTGCCAATATTGAAATTCCGGGGGCCAAATTTTTAAATGATGTGGCAATTGACGGCGAAGGGAGAATATACGTCTCTGATACTTTTACAAATAAAATTCACGTCATTGAAAAAAATAAAGTTTCTACCTTTGCTCAAGGCAAAAATCTAGAATCTCCCAATGGACTTCTAGTTGTCGGAAATAAATTATATGTCGCTAGCTGGGGAAACATAACTGATTTTGCAACCTTTGGCACAACTGTTCCTGGAAGACTTTATTACCTCGATTTAAAAAGCAAAAAACAAACCTTTGTCACCCCTAAACCTCTGGGAAATCTAGATGGGCTTGAACTTGATGCCCAGGGAAACTTTATAGTCTCTGATTGGGCCCAAGGGATTATTTATCGTATTGGTGATAGTGGTGTAAGTGAAGTTCTTTTTGCCAATTTCGACGGGCCCGCTGATCTGGCCTTAATCCAAGAAAAAAATCTAATTATCGTTCCCCGTATGAATGAAGGAATTGTAAGCGCTTTAAAAATGCCCAAAACAAATCAAGCGCAAATTGATGAGGCCATTATCACTGATCAAGAAGAAAAGGATTTTTCTGAGCAAGAATAAAAGTTTTAATGCATATTCAAAAAAACAAATAAACTGGCAATTAAAATAATTCCCACCATAATAAAAATGTTCTGTTTACTGATTTTAGCTTTTTGCAAATGAGCTTGTTTCTCGTGTAAGGAGTTATGTTCTTCTACTTTTTTTTGTTTTAAAACTTCTCTTTTTTCTTCCCGTTTTTTTTCTTTTCTGGCCTTTTTTTCAGCATGTGTAATCATAAAAACCTCTTACTTATTATTCCATCTAATCGGCAAAAAATGACCTCATCATTCTCTTCAATCTTTCCCACAATGACAAATTCATAAATGGCAAAGAATAACTCCAGTCAGCTTCTGGCGCAAGATTGGAGTCATGCTGAACACCAATAAAAGCAGATTTTTCTTTTTGAAAGACTTCACTTTCTTGAAATCTTTGGCGAAAAAAATTTGCTTGTTCCTCGTTTTGCCTAACGATCGTTTTTGATTCTTGGTAAGCATCGAGAGAAGGCATCCCACGAATTTCAAAATTGGCCTGAATATCTGGGGCATTTTCCCAAGGACGAACACTATTTCTCTCTTTTTTAGGCATTTCAGTCTTCGGGGCAATCTGAAAACTTTTACTTTTTAAAAGACGTTTATTTTTACTTAAATCATCTAATCCAATACTCATAAAATTAGCTCCATTGTGCCTGATCAGTACTGGATATTTCCAATGATAATCCATCGGTTAAAAAACTCCCAATCTCTGTCAGCAATAATCTCATTTCTTGGGCCTGTAATTTATTTGGAGCATGCTCAAGCACTGAAATATTCAAAGCTGAGGCCTCTTCACCTAGTACACATTCGGGCACACCAAATTTAGTAATTCCAGAAACATTTTCTTCATACCACTTTTTAATCTCAAGGCCCAAGCGGCGGTTGGTCACAAATCTGGTTGGAACAAAGATTGTTTTAAGAGCTAAATTCATATCTCGTTGAAATTCCCGTAAAAATTGAGAGAACTCTTTATAATTTCTAAAATTATTTATTTTACACTCGAGAGGAGAAAGCAGCACATCAGAACCTACCAAGGCATTAGTAGTTAATCGATTCCAATTAGGTGAACAATCCATAATAATTAAATCAAAATGAGTTTTGAGTGGCCGAATAATTTTTTCACTTAACCAATATTCCCGCCGATTGAGATTTCCCAGATGGTCGTTTAAGGCAACGAGCTCGGGAGTCTCGGGAATTAAAAATAAATTTTCAAGATCAGTACTTTGAATAATATCGTCAATCTTCACATCTCCCTTATAATAATCATAAAGCCCTTTATTAGAATCAATTTTATTCGCCAATTGGTTGATGTTCATTCCTTTGGCAAGCATTTCTTCTTGTGCTTGATCGTCACAATTTATTCCAGCACCAAGTGCATTCGTCATATCACCTTGCATATCCAGTCCCACTACACAAACAGAAAGCCCATGAAGGGCCGCTACTCGAGCAAGATTTAATCCAAGAGTTGTTTTAAGTACTCCGCCTTTGGTCGTAAAAACAGTAACTGCCATTGGTCTTTTTGTTTTTTTTAAAAATCCTACCTTCGAAAGGACTAAGGGCAATTCATCTTTGCTATAAACATTTTGCCAAGAAACCCCCTGTTTAATTTTCTGATAAGGTGGAATTATTTTATGCTCAATCAATTCATCTAGCTTGACCAATAAAAGTTGATAATCACTCCCTACAAAATCTGCTAACTTTTTTAAAGACATTTTTTGATCACTCATGCCTACTCCTTGGCAAAAATTTAAAATTCAAATTTAATAGATTGTTTAACTTCTGCTCCTAAACTTAAAGTCACAGGACAAGAAAGTGCTGCTCTTTTTATTTTTATAATTTGATCTTCTCCGTAACGTTTGGCCTCATTCCATGTAAAAATTATTTTTATTTCAGCAATTTTTCGAGGGGTGGTATTCATTATTTTTTCTACTTGAGCTTCCATGCCATCCATATTGATATTTTCTCTTTGACAAAAAATACCCATAATCGTCATCATGCAGGAAGCGAGAGAGGAGGCGCAGATATCCGTGGGAGAAAAGGCCTCTCCCTTGCCTTGATTATCTTTAGGAGCATCGGTAATTATTTTTTGTCCACTAGGAACATGCAAAGATTCTGTTCTAAGTTGCCCTAAATATTTGACCTTCATACTGCTCATAAAATATCCCTATGGCACTCTTATCTACTTAATTTTCCAGCACCCCAAACTAGGGCATGATGAGTATAACTTCTTAAAGCTTAAGGAAAAAAAGTAGAGTTGGCAAAAACTTAGGGATTTATCAAATTATCCGATAAGTTTGATATGAAGTTAAAAAAAATTTTGTCTCTTACCTTGGTCCTTATTTTTTCTGCCTGTAGTGGAAAAAATAACATCGTCCATAAAAATACAATGGTAGGATTAACCTCTTCACAAATTGTGGAGCAAAAAGGACAACCAGAAAGCATCACTGACGGAGTTGTCAGCACTGAAAGCACCATTTACACATACAACCAAGAATCATTTCAAATTATTAATGACAAAGTAAGCACTCATTTTAGAGCGCCAGAATCTGAGGAAGTAAATCTTCAATACTGGATGCAAAAGTGGCAACAAATTTACGAAAAAAAAATAATAGAGAATCCTAATGATAAGGATCATAAGAATGAAAACTTCATGGTTGAATATCGATCAAAAGAAAATATTTCTGTAATCTACGACAGGGGGGCCGACCGAGTTGTGCGGGTGGTTTATTATGAGTAATAAAACCCTGGCGACAATTTCAATTTTATTATTTATATTTTTTTTCTTTAAAACTCCTAATCATATTCAAGAAAAAAATAAACTTCTAAAAAATTCTTCATTATATTTAAAAAATTTAAAACCAGCAGAAAATGATACTATAAATAGAGGCCTATCTTCTGAAGAAGAGCAAATATGTTTGCCCCATAGTCCTAACCTTCTACGCCTGCAAAAAGAAATTAAAGAATTAGAGCTAGAACGAAATAAATTAGTCAATGTATCCTATAAGAAAAAATTTTGGAGAAATCTAGAACTAAGTTCACTCTCCCCTTCAATGGCCCAGGCCCTAGTTAAAAATGACCATCTTATCTCAAAGGAAATCAAGATTGACGATTGCACTGATTTAATTTGTGTCATCAATACTATTTATAAAGATGAAGGCCAATTAACTGGGCATTTATTTTATTGGTTCTACCTAAAAACAGGTTATTTTATAACCATGAGCAGAGATCATCCTTACCTCATTATTCCAAGCGATGAAAAACTAGAAAAAATACTATTTCAAAAAGAAGAACTGGATTTTATCTGGGCAGTTGGCCAATCTCTGCCACCTCATATGACTTTTCTACCAACAATGAAAACCATTTATAGAAGTCCCATCCATCCTGGATACAAACTTTTGCAAAAAGAAGACAACCAAATCTTTACTTCTGCGGCGATGGCCTATAGCACTGGTTGGATCTTCTTTGTCGACAATTGTTTAGAAAAAAAATTTTCTTGGCAAAAAGAAGAATTGCTTGATCTCGGGAGTCGAGCTGTCGAATGTTTTTATCACGAGCTCACTCACCACATCGACTATTCTCTTGGAAATTTACATAAAAATGTTGATCAAAGACCAAGCTTAAGCGTCGACTGGATGAAACTTAGTAATTGGAAAAAAGTTGAAGAAAGAAATAACAACAAAATAATTTACCGTTGGGCCGGTGATTCAACCGTAAATTATATTTCAAATTATTCCCAAACTTCACCACATGAAGATTATGCCGAATCCTGGACTTTTTCGAGACTCAAACCAGAAGATTCTTTAATAAAAATTCCAGAAAAATTCAATTATTTTAAAAAAATATTTGGAATTAGTTATGAGTCCGATGGCCAAAGTCAGCAATATATCAACTTCATTAATAAATATGCAACCAAAAGAGCATCACAATTAGTTTCTAACTGCAGCCTCTCCACAAACCATAATGAAACTACTGGCCCTGATTATCAAAGATGTGTGGAAAAAGTAAAAGAGGAAGAAGGCGACTTGATCATTAAATTAATTAAAGATCAGTACTGGGAAAGCTGCCAGTTTTTAAGTAGTGATCACAATAAAAAATCTCTTGCGGATTACTCAAACAACAAGATAGGCGAGGAAATGAACAAAGTGTTATCTCTAAACCCCGACCTTAAAAAATCATTATTAGCATCCAAAAAATTAAGAGAAGCAATTTCACAATCAATGGATTCTGACGCTTTAATTATGTATTGTAGTAATCTATTTGGTCATTCAACAACCAAACTAGAAGAATGTTTTAACAGTACGGCCCAAGAACAAATAGTACTTTTATCTGAGGAAATACAAAGCGAAGTTGCTCCAGAGATCGTCAGTTACGAAATAGATCGCTACCTAAAATTAAATCCTTTTATCGAGGCAAAAAACAACACCGCTCAATTAGTAAAAAAACACCTTATATCTCTGGACTTTTCTTTACCCCAAAAAATTGATGAGCTTATTAAAAATTGTATGTCGAAGGAAAATCGCCAGGCCTATGAGTTGTTTTCGCCCTATTCAGGAAAAGAACAATTTATCGAAAAAGGGCTCCTTGGTTGTATTAATACGAAGGCCCCGCCCCTTATAAGAGATATGATTTCTATTACTTTAGACGCCGAAAAGAATCAGCTTCAAGAATATCACCTTAAATATTATTTTAATAATTTTCTTCCAAGTTTTCTACAAGATATTCATACTCAAATTCAATCACGGGCCTCAAGTGAACTTTTTTGGATGAATCAAGAGTTCGACAGTATCAGGGACTCAGTTTTAATAACCCTGAAAAATAAATATGAGGGCGATCCAGAAAAGGCCATCAACTCTTGCTTAAAAGACAGTGATTTATTGCCTATA
This sequence comes from Bdellovibrionales bacterium, assembly GCA_023250815.1. Classification (GTDB taxonomy): domain Bacteria; phylum Bdellovibrionota; class Bacteriovoracia; order Bacteriovoracales; family Bacteriovoracaceae; genus JAHEZZ01. The sequence goes on along the minus strand of JAHEZZ010000001.1, from coordinate 29,103 downwards.
CTAGAAAAAATAATTTCCCAAAAACACCCACAAAGTATACTTAATTTTCATACTTTAGCAGAGTGGAATTTAAAAGTTCTCAAAGAACTCTGTTCAGGTATTGTGCCACTCACAAGTAAATCAAGTGAGGTAAATGCGGAGAAGCTCCAGCTTAATAAAAATTTAGACATTAAATTTTTAACTTTGCAATTAATCCAGGATCTCTTCAATAATCCAGATCCGGGCCAGATTGCATTAATTAATAAATGCTCTATGCTTTTTTCCAATAACTTCTTTACAAAAAACCTAGAATCAACGAATGAATATAATAATTGTAAAGATAATAGCGTTAGCGAACTTCAAAAGTTAAAAATCCCCAGTTGCCAAGCGGAACTTAAAGGGAAATCTATCTGTAAAGATTCTTTGAGAAAGATACAAAATGAAATTTTTAATTCCTCAAGTCTCGATTACTTTAAAAAATCATTTTTAAATATGGTAAGTAACTCCGGGCCAGAGGCCAAGAATATTATTATTCGTTGCAATCAAAATAAGGCCTACGAAATAGAGTCTAGGAATGAAGCAGTATTTATAAAAAATATTATTGACTCTGAAGTCGGTAAAAATAATTTTCAAAATTTATGTGCGGCAAATGCGCTGGCGCAATTCTCTGGCAGCCTTTATGATAAATTATCAATGATTAATAGAGCAGTATTCGCCACCTTAGAAATGAAAAAAGAGCTGGGAACCTTAGATAATAAAAAGAAATGGGAAATAACTCGGGCCAACTTGCATTTACGAACAAAGCTAATTATGAAAAACAAAAAATTAAAAAATCGCTTGGCCTGCATTCAGCAGTGGAATAATATTGAAGTAGAACTTCGACGTTATTTCGAAATGAGTTGGGAAATGGATTGGTTTGAAATTAATAGCACCATGAAAAGTATCAGCAGTGAAAAAGAAACAATTATCGCCGATTTTCTAGCTGGAAAACTTTAAAGAGCATAATCGCCATACTCATTTTCAGAATTTAAAAAAACGGGCCACTAAATCAATTTTTTTCATCTTAGAGAGTTTATTTCTAATAAAATTTTTATTTTCTTCTTTGTACCAAAAGAAAAATTTTCGTTGATTTATTTTCTCGTCACCAGTCATGGCACAATACACTTTTTGAAGAGTATAAGGGTGATACCCTGAATAATAAATTTCAGTAGCGAGTGTCATCGGTGTCGGTGTGAAGTCTTGAACTTGTTCTAATTTGTATCCTAATTCTTTAGTTTTTAGCGCCAAATTCATCATGTCTTCTTCCTTGCACAGTGGATGAGAAGAAATGAAATAAGGAATCATTTCTTGTTTTAATTGATACAATTTATTGATCTGCTCAAATTTTTTCTTAAATTTTAAAAAATATTCAAATTTTGGTTTTCTCATTAGTTTTAGTACAGCATCTTCAGTATGTTCAGGAGCAACCTTAAGCCTCCCGGAAACGTGATGAGCAACTAATTCTTCCATGTATTCATCGCTTTCCTTTTGAAATTTACCTTTGGGGTGAAAAAGCAAATCATAGCGAATTCCTGATCCCACAAAGGCCTTTTTTACTTTGGGAATTTCTCTCACTTTTTTATAAAGGGAAGTTAGAGGTGCATGATTAGTATCGAGATTGCGACAAACAATAGGAAAAATACAGCTAGGGGCCGCACATTTATCACAAATATTTTGATCAATGCCTTTCATCTTATACATATTTGCCGATGGCCCTCCGAGATCACTAATCACGCCGCTAAAACCCGGCATTTTCGTAATTGCTTCCACTTCTTTTAAAATTGACTTTTCCGAGCGGCTGGCGACAAACTTTCCCTGATGAGCAGAGATGGTGCAAAAACTACAACCGCCAAAACAGCCACGATGCATATTTAGTGAAAACTTAATCATTTCAAAAGCAGGTATAGCTCCACGTTTTTTATATTTGGGATGGGGAAGTCGAGTGTAGGGCAAATCAAAAGAAGCATCCAATTCTTTTTCATTCATTGTTGTAAAGGGAGGGTTAATCACCATTTTTTTTCCATTTACTTTTTGAATTAATCGCCGTGCAAATTGCTTATTTGATTCTTGTTCAACATAACGAAAATTTCTAGCGTACTTTAATTTATCCAGTAAACATTCTTCGTGGGAAGTTAACTCAAAATCTTTCCATTCTTTATTTTTAGGCAAGGCCACATCTTCGTCTATTAAAAAAGCAGTCTGAGGAATAGTTTTTAAACTTTGAAAAGGAACTCCTTTCATCAAAAGCTCAGCAAAACGAACAATCGGTTGATCGCCCATACCATAAACTAAAAGGTCTGCCCCACTTTCCTCAAGGATTGGTGGCGCTAATTTATTTTTCCAATAATCAAAATGAGTCACTCTGCGAAGTGAAGCTTCGATACCTCCTATGATCACTGGACTATCGGGAAATAGTTTTTTTAAAATTTTTGTGTAAGTTACAGTAGCATAATTAGGTCTAAGTCCTGCTTGTCCGCCGGGAGAATAAGCATCATCAGATCTTAATCTTAAACCCGCAGTATAGTGATTAACCATGGAATCCATGTTTCCTGAGGTCACTCCAAAAAAATATTTAGGTATGCCCAGTTTTTTAAAATCTCGTAAATCATCTCGCCAATTGGGTTGAGATAAAATAGCAACTTTTAATCCTTTTTCTTCAAGTAAACGTGCAATGACAGCAGCGCCAAAGGCAGGGTGATCAATATAAGCATCCCCTGTAACTAAAATCACATCGCACTGATCCCACCCCCTCTTATCTATTTCTTCTTTGGTAGTAGGCGCCCAAGCAGTGATCGGCAACTCATTAAAATTATCAATTGAATCATAGGCCATAACTTTAAGCTCTTAGCACTAGAAATCCCAGATTACCAGGCCCAATTTGCCAAGAACCACTAAAGCAGTAAATATTATTGGTTGCAACCAATAGAAAACCAATCTCTTAATATTTTAATTTTTTAGCAGAGAGTGTTGCTAAAAATGTTTTGATAGAAACAATCTCATCATTTGTGAGCACTACACCTAACTGATGTTTACCCATAATTTTTATAACATCCTCTAGTATTTTTAAGGAGCCATCATGAAAATAAGGAGCTGTGTGAATAATATTTCTAAGGGTTGGCACTTTAAATAAAAACTTATCGTCGTCATTTTTGGTCACATGATAGCGCCCAGTATCTTTGCTTAAATATTCCTCAACCGCACCTAATTTTTGAAAAGAATTTCCACCGATATTGACACCGTTATGGCAAGCAATGCAGCCCACTTCAATAAATTTCTTTAGACCTTTTTTTTCGATATTTGTAAGGGCGTTATTTTTACCATTTAAGTAATCATCAAAGCGAGAAGGGGTTAACAAAGTCCTCTCAAAGGCCCCGATCGCCACGCCGACATTTTTATAAATAAAAGCCTCTTTATTACCCCCAAAGGCCTTGCTAAATTGAGCGACATAGTTTTTATCATCGGCCAATCTTTTCATTACTTCTTCAGCTGAAGGCATTCCATGTTCAATGGGGTTTAAAATTGGGCCAATCGCCTGCTCTTCAACATCTTTTGCTCTTCCATCCCAAAACTGAACAAAATTTAGTGCGGCATTGTAAACGGTTGGAGAATTGCGCTCCCCTCTCGTTCCATCATGCCCTGGCGAAGTAGCTTCTAGGTCAACTCCATATTTGTCCAAATTATGACATGAGTTGCAAGAGATACTGTTATTAATCGACATTTTCTTTTCAAAATAAAGTCTTTTCCCAAGTGTAATAAGATCCGCATTTTTTTTAACGTCGATAATATTTTTAGGCAAGGCCACAAAGTTCGCTTTTGCAGCTTCTCTTAATTCTTTATCTTTAATTTTAACGTCAGCAGAAAGAAGAACTGTGGAATAAAGGTAAGATACAAATATCAAAGCGATCGCCCTTGTATTCATTTATTTCTCCAGAAAAAGTAAATATCAAAGTAATACCTTCTGCTTATTGAAGCAATAAATAATTTGAATTTTATTTTTCTCATGTAATAGTGTAGAGATGTCTTATGGAAAAATCAGAAATGAGAAGTATAAAATCAGTAGAGGATATCAATCAGTTGAGAGATCTAGGGCTGGCACAACATTCCACCGCTGCATTGTACCTCGTTTTTCTGGCGCAAAAAAACTTCTCGAAGTTATGGTGCCAGGGCCTGCGAACTACTGGCAATCATACTTCAAAAAAAACGCCAGTACCTTATCTTATCAAAGATTATTTAAACCTAAGTTGGTTCTACGCTCATGATTATCCTTTGCCACAAAGTGCCGATGAAATTTTGCAAATTTTTCGTCTTCGAGGAATGAGCGAAGGAGCACAACAGGCCTGGGACTATTGGCGAGACAACCCAGATACCTTAGTTTTATACAATCACATTCCAAACGTAAAAGAAGTTCTAAGTCTTCAGGCCCAAGGCAAACGCTGTATTACCATGATCGCCAAAAATGAAAGATTAAACGAAGAAATATTTGCCGGCAAAAATGCCTATCAATTTCTCATTCACGACCTAGAACACGCTGCTTGCTTTTTTAAAAAAGGAGAATGGAAAGAAGGGCAAATTGGACTCTACCGTTTTATGCTCAATGCTCTCAAGTGCACTCAATTTGAAAACACCTTAAGTGATGTCATTTACAAAGAAAAATTAAACTATGTTCTTTCTGATATGAATGCTCACTGTATTCATTTGATAAAATATTTCAAAGGTATTTTAATTGAACATGTTTTGCGAAAATTTGGACAAAAATCATTCGAACGTATGAACTTAGAAGGGCTAAAATATTTACAAACAGTAATAGAAGAAATAGGAAAAAGCACTAATGCTGCAGGAAATATTCTTTCTGCACTTTTGGCGCTAAATAATCCCGGTGAAGAAAAATATTTTTTAATTTTAGAACAGTTTTTTAATCAATATGAAAGGAGATCTATATGAATTTGGTGGATAAAAAGATTGAAGATTATTGCTTGCTACACAGTCATCGGCCTTCGGATATATGCCAGAAAATTGAAGACTATACTTGGAAAAATGTGGCCATACCGCAAATGGTAACAGGGGCAATGGTGGGCTCTTATTTGGGATTTTTAGTTAAAGCAATCAGAGCGAAAAATATTTTAGAAGTAGGAACTTTTACCGGGTACAGTGCTCTGGCCCTTGCTGAAAATACCGATGGCAATGTACACACCATCGATGTGGATGAGGAAACAACGGCGATTGCCAAAAATTTTTGGAAAGAATCAAAGCACGGGCATAAAATTACCGCTCACATAGGTAGCGGTATCGACATCATTCCCTCTTTCAAAGAAGAATTCGATTTCATTTTTATCGATGCCGACAAAACTAATTATCTTAATTATTTTGAACTCTGCTTTAATAAACTTGCAGCAAATGGAATCATGATCTTTGACAATTGTCTCTGGAGTGGAAAAGTTTTAGAAAAAAATGGAGATGCTCGAACTGAATACTTGAAAAAATTAAATCAATTTTTGGCCAATCGCACTGACCTTTACACCACTCTTTTACCTATTCGCGATGGCCTGATGTGTGTGACTCGTAAATTAAATTGAACAATTGCCAGAAATATCCTCCAAACGCCAAGCGTTATTGCTTCATATGCTCTTGCCAAAAATATTGTATTTTGTGACAGTGGCCGCTAGTTAAGCGGCTATTTTAATCCCGGAGAAAATACCATGAAATTATTAAAATATTTTGGCACATTATTACTGCTCCTTTTACAAACTCCTAATCTATTTGCCGACACGAAATACCCAGAACATTGGTGGAGACCAGTTATTCGAGACAGCAGCACTCCGACATGGGAAATTCTGCCTCAAGAAGCAGGGCCAGGTGAAGTTATCGTTTCTAAAAGAAACGAGCTAGGAATTCTTTCTAACTTTGCCGCAACTATGTTTCTCTTAGAGAGAAAAAAATACGCCAGTGTTGAAGGCCTTTGGCAGTCCATGAAATACCCAGAAAATGAACAAGACCCCCGTGCTACTTATCCGCAAATTAAATGGCCATTTACCAGAGCACAAGTAGAGCAGATGACCGCCTTCGAAGCAAAAGAGGCCGGCGACCAGGCCAGTCTTCTAATGAAAAAAATGAATATTGATTGGGTCTCCTTTAATGGTGAAAAATTCCCTTACCATACAAATGAAAAAGGCACTCATTACAAAATTATTCGAAGTGCAATGTGGGAAAAATTAAAACAAAATCCCAAAGTAGCAGAAATTTTATTGGCCACTGGAAATCTTTCCTTAAGGCCAGATCATCAACAAGAAAGCAATTCACCTCCTGCCTGGAAATACTGTGAAATATGGATGGAAATAAGATCGCAACTACAATTGGGACAAGAGCATGACTAACAAATTAATTGACCCTAACGCCAAAGCTGAAGGCCCAGGAATTTACGGCCTACCTTTTAAGGAAAGCGAATGCAAAGTGATTTATATTCCTGTCCCTTGGGAAGCGACAACTTCATATGGTGCGGGAACTGCCAAAGGGCCAGATGCTATATCTCTTGCAAGCTCGCAAGTGGATTTATTCGACTTAGATTTTATCGATCCTTACAGCGTGGGATTTTTTATGAAAAAGTCCCCTGTTCAAATAAAAAAATGGAACCTTAAAGCAAAAAGATTAGCGCAAAAAATTATCAAGGCTTCAGCACATGAAGTAAAAAATAAAAAAGAATTAAAACTGGCGCTCAAGAAAGTAAATGATTTTTCAGAAAAAGTGAACCAATGGGTTTATAGTGAAACACAAAAAATTTTAAATCAGGGAAAAATTCCAATTGTAATAGGAGGAGGTCACTCCACTCCTTTTGGAGCAATAAAGGCCTACGCTCAAAAATTTCCACAAATGGGAATTTTACATTTTGATGCCCATAGTGACACTCGAAAAAAATATATGGGGTTTGAACACTCCCATGCCTCAATTATGTACAATGTGCTAAAAGAAATCCCGCAAGTTTCTAAATTAGTGCAAGTCGGGATCAGAGATTTCTGTCAGGAGGAATACCACTTCATAACGGAAAACCCCGCTCGTTGCAAAGTTTACTTTGATCAAGTCATCGCAAGACGAAAACAAAGTGGAGAAAATTTTTTAGAAATTGCGCAGGAAATTGCCGACTCATTACCCAAACAAGTTTATATTTCCATCGATATCGATGGCCTTGATCCCAAATATTGCCCCAATACGGGGACACCTGTTCCTGGCGGACTGGAGTTTCAAGAACTTCTAACCATCGTCTATTCTGTTTTTAGATCGGGACGAGAAATTTTAGGCCTTGACTTAGTCGAAGTGGCCCCAGGAAAAAAAGATGAGTGGGATGCCAATGTAGGCAGCAGACTGCTTTATAAAATGACCGCTTTAACTTTGGCCTCACAAAAGTTAATTGATGAGAGATAGGAAAAATTTATGAGCAAAAAAGTTTCTGATATTTTTGACCCGCAAGAATGGAGTGAAGTGCCAGGTCTTAGTTTTCAAGATATCACTTACCACCGGGCCAATGACCGAGGCTGCGTGCGAATTGCTATCAATCGCCAAGAGGTTCGCAACGCCTTTAGGCCACTTACAGTAGATGAATTGTATCAGGCCCTCGATCACGCCAGAATGTGGAGCGATGTTGGCGTTGTTTTATTAACAGGGAATGGCCCTTCGCCTAAAGATGGCGGCCATGCATTTTGCTCCGGCGGTGACCAGCGAATTCGCGGTAAAGATGGGTACAAATATGAAGGTGCTGAAAATTTAAAACCCGATCCTGCCAAGCTTGGAAGATTGCATATTTTAGAAGTGCAGCGACTGATCCGTTTTATGCCTAAAGTTGTCGTCGCAGTAGTCAACGGCTGGGCGGTTGGCGGAGGTCATAGTCTCCATGTGGTTTGCGATATGAGCATTGCAAGCCGTGAACATGCTATTTTCAAACAAACTGATCCGAACGTCGCTAGTTTCGATTCAGGTTATGGTTCCGCCTATCTCGCTCGCATGGTTGGACAAAAAAGAGCGAGGGAAATTTTCTTTTTAGGACTTAATTATAATGCTCAAGAGGCATTTGATATGGGAATGGTGAATAAAGTTGTCCCCCACCAAGATTTAGAAAAAGTAGCATTAGAATGGGCAGATGAAATGCTGACCAAATCACCGACCGCCATGCGCATGTTAAAATTTGGTTTTAATATGATTGACGACGGACTTGTCGGCCAACAACTTTTTGCTGGTGAGGCCACTCGCTTGGCCTACGGGACAGCAGAAGCAGAAGAAGGACGAGATGCTTTTTTACAAAAACGCCCCCGTCAATTTACCCAATTTCCCTGGCATTACTAATGGGCGAAAACTCTGGATCCAATTTAGAAAAATTGAAATTCGTGCCTCCAGAACTTTTTGGAGACAATGAAATCAGCATCAAAAGACTCAAAGCTTGTGATGCCCAAAAATCATTTGAAATGATCGACCGCTATAGACATGAACTTCGAACTTTTCTCCCTTGGATTGACTTCACAAATACACTCGAAGAGCAAAAAAAATCCCTATTTAAATTTGAAGCTGAATGGGAAGAGAAGATCGCCTTTCATTTTTATATTGAATTTCAAGGTCAGTATGTCGGAGGCATCGGCGCCCACAATATTGACTTTAACAACCTCACTTTCGAAATTGGTTATATGCTTTTTCCCCCCTTTTGGAAAAAAGGCATCATTCAAAGAGCAGTAGCGCTTTTTACTAATGAGTTTTTCAAATTGGGGTACCTGAGATCAGAAATACGTTGTGACAGTAAAAATATCGTCAGCGCCCTAGTTCCCCTGCGTTTGGGATTTACCTTTGAAGGAACACGCCGAAGTGATATCGCTATTTCAAAAATACGCAGGGACACCATGGTTTTCTCCGCTCTAAGCACTGATCAAATCGAAATCAAAAAAACATTTTTTCACAAAGACCATCTTTTTATCATGAGACAGGCAGGGCCTAGCGATATCCCAAACATCATTGCTTGCTATAAAAAAAATGATGCTCACTTTCGGCCCTTTATCCCCACTGTACCGGTTCATTTTTTCGATCAACAATTTTGGTCAAACAAAATTTTTAAAGAACTACAGGAAGGCCTTTTAGGAAACTCGCTAGGTCTTTTTTTATTTGCACTGGATAATAAAACAGTTATCGGAAAAATCACTTTAAGCAATATTATTAAAGGTGCTCGCCAGGCCGCCAATTTAGGTTACCATATTGATGAAGACTGCCAAGGCCAAGGAATTGTCTCATCTGCTGTGAAAATAATTTGCCACCATGCCTTTATAAAAATGGGTCTCCATTGTATTGAGGCCGGTTTTGTACCCCATAATAAAAAAAGTGAACGAGTCCTTGAGAAGTGTGGCTTTCAAAAATGTGGGAATTTCCCAAATTACATTTTAATAAATGGAAAGTGGGAAGAACATGTTATCTACCAACTGATCAACAAAGAAAACTAGCTATTTCTATCTTCTTTGTGGCAAAATTAGTTATGGAGTTACCACTAGTTCCAACTTTAAAATTAGGTATCACTTTAATATCGATTCTTAACCCGCTCGGGGCCATCCCCACCTATCTCATTTTAACCAAAGATATGAACGCCCAAGAACTCAAAGGGCTTACTCGTTATTGCTCAATAACAGTCATGGCGACCCTTATAATCAGTCTTTGGCTTGGGAAAAGTATCCTGAGTTTTTTTGGAATCAGCATTCCGTCTTTCACCATCGGCGGCGGAATTTTATTAGCGACAATTGCTTTCAATATGATTTCTGCTCAGGCCAATAAATCCAAAATGAGTGACAGTGAAATCCAAGAAAAAATCGATGCTAAAGAAGTTGGAGTAGTTCCCCTCGCCATACCCCTTTTATCCGGGCCTGGAAGTATTTCAAGTTGCATAATTGCATCGAGAGATTTGGACACAATTCCCCTTTGGATTGGAGCACTAATAGTCGTTTTAGTTATGGGGTTTTTGATAAACTTCATTTTTGCTTATGCTAGAAATATTGGCAACAAGCTGGGCACCGTAGGACTAAATATTATGACTCGGATTATGGGGATCATTTTGCTTTCAAGCTCGATTGAAATGATTATCAAAGGCCTTAAAGAAGTTTTTCCAAAGATTTTTTAGGCCAACTTTGAAATAATATCAAATTCAACTTCAGATACAGGCGTTACCGACAAACGGTTTCCTTTTCTTAAAATAAGCATATCTTTAAGGGAAACAATCTCTTTTAAATGAGAAAGCTCTATAACTCTTTTTAGTTTCTTTACAAATTTAATGTCGACCATATCCCAGCGAGGTTTTTCGATCGTTGATCCCGGATCAAAATATTGCGATTTTTTGTCCCAAGAAAAATGATCGGGATAGGCCTCTTTAACAAGTTCACCTATTCCGGCGATACCCGTATTATCAGCATTTGAATGATAAATTAAAAGCAAATCACCTTTTTTCATTTCTCGCATAAAATTGCGGGCCTGGTAATTTCGAACTCCTTCCCAGGCGGTAATTTCATTGGGCAATTTCTTAAAATCATCAATTGAAAAAACACTCGGTTCCGTTTTGATTAACCAATATTTTCTGGCCATAGATAACTCCTTTTGGGAGGATACTGCTTCGATGAAAATCAAAAGACAATACATACAAAAAAAATTTGATCGAGAAAATCTACTCAACAAATATTTTGCAACTCCCGGATTACTGCCCCTTATTTTAGTTTTAGATCATTTAAAACCCGATTTTAACGTAGGAAAAATCTTGCGAACAGCAGAATTTTTTTCTCTTAAAGCAGTATACTTAATCAACATTCCATTTTTCGATCCTCTACCTGCAAAAGGTGCTGTGAGAAAAATCCCGATCAAACATTTTGCTAACTTTAATGAGTGCCTACAGAATTTAAAAGATGAAGAGTATCATTTGTACTCCTTTGAACTTTCTGCCACCCGCAAATTAGGGCAAATAAACTTTCCCAAAAAAAGTGCCTTTATTTTAGGCAACGAAGAATTTGGTGTCTCATTTAAGAATAAAGATTATCCAGAAATCACTCCTCTCATTATCCCCCGTCTAGGCGTCACTGAAAGTCTCAATGTGGCGGTGGCAGCAGGAATTACTTGCTTTGAGTATGTAAGACAAGTTGAACCTAAAAGCGAAAACACAATAAATACTTGATTTTACTTAAATATTGACATGAAAAAATTACAAGGTCTGTAGTTTTCCCCGCCAAAATAGAGATAATAGCCAAAAATGACACAATGCGAGGAATTATGCGATTTCCAATTACTTATTCATTATTAATTGTTTTTTCTATCGCCCCCCTGACCAACCTCAAGGCCTCTGAAGCAACAATATTATTTAGAGATCACAGTCTTCTTAATCTCGATATTACCTCAAATTTCACAAAAATATTTGCCGACCGCAAATTTGAATTTCCCGAATTACGGACTTATCAAGAGGCCCATATTTCACATCATATTAACGGTGTCCAAAAAAATATTGTAGTAAATATGAGAGCAAGAGGCTGGGAAAGACTCAATAGCTGTCAATTCCCTCCCCTTAAAATTGATTTTAAAAAAGACGAAGATAATAAGCGTGGAACAATTTTTGAAGGTTCAAAAGCGCTAAAACATGTCACCCGTTGTGATGACAAAAACAAATCACGTTGGGTACTTCGAGAATACTTTATCTATAAGATGTACGAAAAGATGACTCCTATTAGTCTAAAGGTTCGGGCCACATGGACCACCTATCGAAATAATGCAGAAAAGGGAAAAATCATTTCAAGTCAACCAGGATTTCTACTCGAAAATACTGCTCAAATGGCAAAAAGAAATGGCCTTACAAAAGTTGAAGTTCCAGAAAAAACAGGAATGGATTGGAGAAGTGTTGATCGCCAACTTTATTTAAAACTTCAACTCTTCCAATATATGATTTACAACTCTGATTACGGAATTTTTGCCAATGATATGAGAAATATTGAAATCGTGAAAGGCAATAATGGTAAGCTCTATCCTGTCGCCTATGATTTTGACAGTACAGAATTTGTTCGATCCGCAAATATCGGACACGCCCCCTTCCAAGAAAACTCCAATTTTTGTTATCAGTGGAATGAAGTTGAAGCGATTTGGCCTTCTTTTAAGACTCTTCAGCAACCCTTTTTGCAAATTATTTCTTCTGCTAGCGATAGCTGGTTAAACCGTAGGGAAAAAATGAACCTAACAACTTCATTAAATAATTTCTTTGAGATGTACGAAAACGGCGAACTTAAAAAAGTAGTGGAACGAACTTGGGTGAAACAAAAATGTCATTTAATTAACAGAAAAGTTTTGGAATAAATGATATGGCCCAAATAAAAACATTATGTGCAACAATTTTTTTTCTTTTCTCCTGCAATATTTTTGCTCTGGGATCAGAAGAAGATATTGATCATAATATCGAAAATAGCGGCACTTGCTTTCATGAATACATTCCGAGATTGGGAATTCCCAAAGCTGTAAAAACAATTCAAACATTAAGGGCCTTAAATATTGAAGATCAATTTGATGGTTTGCACGACAAAGCAATATCGATGAATGAGGGGCCGAAGGACGATCTTTGGCAAAAGTTTTTGATTGATGGGCCGATAGAGCAACTCTTAAATAAAGAGGCCTCTTCTAAAAAACGCAGTTTTGAAATTGGCATGAAAATTTTATTTATTTCAGTTTATCCAGACGCTGCCCAAGAACCTGCAGTTGATTTAGCGAAAATTGTTTTTCAAGGACGGGGCATTCCCTATGATCACTTTGTGGTAAGAAGGGCGGAAGGAATTCTTCGATCTGATCTACCCACTCTTGTTGACCAAGATGGCAATCCCAAATATTACGGAGTGGTTCTTAGTACATCCGAATTGGGATTTAGTGAAAATGGAATTTATAAATCAGCGCTAAGTACAGAACAGTGGGAAGCATTGGTTAATTACGAAAGAACCTACAATGTAAGAAGGGTGTCCCTCTACAGTTATCCTTCATCTGCAATCGGCGTAGAATTAGTTGATGGGAATAATGCCAATGCTCCAGACATTACGGTCTCTCAATCAGCATTCGAGTTAGATAAAAGTCTTATTGTAAATAGCAATATCCCTCTTAAAAATGACTGGCACTACCAGGCAAAAATTATTAAATCGGACAATGCCAAAGAAATTTTAACTTATAATAACGAAGAAAAAACAGTCGCAGCGATTACTAAAAAGCTTGATGACGGAAGAGAACAAATGCATTTTTTCTTTACCCAAGGCCAGTGGGTCAAAGCAAGTGTCGCATTAGCGCAAACCTGGCTGAATTGGATGACCCGTGGAACATATCTGGGAAATCGAAGAGTTTATCTCAACGTGCAAATCGATGATTTCTTTTTATCAAGTGATCTTTGGGATTCAACCCAATCAGTTCAAAAAGAAGGTGGCAAAATTTTTCGACTATCTGTAGAGGACTTTAAAGAATTTACCAGATGGCAACATTTTAATTTTCGTCCCTTATCGAGTAATGCAGCTTTTAGAGTTGAACTTGCCTTTAATGGATTTGGCACCATCCTCTCGAAACCGGCAACCGGCAACGATCCACTGCTCACTTATGCCCAAAGTTTTTACAATCAATATTTTTGGTTAAGTCATACTTATACTCACGCAGATCTTAATTTTACCACCTACCAAGAAACAGATGAAGAACTAAAAAAGAACGTTGATTTTACAGTAAAGAATTTTTTTACGATCCCCGGTTTTAATAATTTCTACTCAAGTTCTTCAATGGTTACTCCACGAATTTCTGGATTGCTAAGAGAAGACTCGCTAAAAGCATTATGGAACAATGGAATCAAATATGTGACAGGTGACAATACCAGACCAGAGCTTCGCCCTCCCCATCCCTTTACTGCCAAATATAGTACCAAAGAATTAAATGGCTTTCCTGGAATTTTAATTGTGCCAAGAAATGCAACAGAAATTTATTACAATGCAAGCAGTCCTACTGAGCTACTTTCAGAATATAACTTTCGCTACTTCAATGATTTAAAAAAACAATCTAACTTAGAAGATATTTACAATCGAGAATCAGAACGGGTTGCAAACAATTTATTAAAATACGATGCTTCTCCCTATATGTTTCATCAGGCCAACATGGGAGTTTTTAACTATCGCAACAAAAAATACAGTCTTCTTTCTTTATGGATGGAGAGGGTGGTGGAAGAAATAAGAAAATACAATACTCTGCCAATTCTCAATTTAAAAATGGATGATTTGAAAGACTTCTATTTAAATAAAATGTCCTATGAAAAATGTGGAGTGAATGCCGTTATCAAAATGTATGATGGAGAAATGCAAAAAATTATTTTAAAATCAGCAAAGGGAAATTGCTTTGTACCAATCACCTCACCCAAACTTCGTAGTAATTCAGTTAAGGGCAATGCCATGATTATGCAAACTTATGGGCCCGACACAAATACCTTTGTTAAAATAGCACCTGAATCTCAAAATATTGAAATAAGTCTTTAATCTCTAAAAGCATACATATACTCATCATACCTGAGCTTTTCGCTTTAAAAAAACGCAGTATTAAAACAATTCGTGGGAATTTCCGATAGGTGGCAGTGAAAGGAGGGATTATGAAAAAGGCCCGGATGACCATCTTGATTTTTGGATTGCTGACAATTCTATTTCCAGTACAGTCGGCGGAAACCTATGCTCCTCCAGTTCTAAAAATGAAAGAAGATAGGCCAGTAGTAAAAAAGATTGTAAAAGAAACAGTGGAAGACACTAAAAACTTTGGCCAATTTGAGCACCAAGAAAAACAAGAAAGAGAGCTTGCCTCAGATAAAAATACCACCCGGGACCCCTCGTCTAATTCCAAATCTCATTTTCAAAAGAAGAATACTCTTTACCCCGCCCCTCAAAAAATGCCTTGGAAAGAATAGAGTGATTAAAAGGCGCCAATAAAAGATTCGCTTTCAATAACCTTTTTTTGATCCCATAAATTGAGTTTTTGATATTCGCTTTTTAGTTGCCCACATGCTGCTAAAATATCTTGCCCTTTAGTGGCCCTAACAGTGCAAACATACCCTTTTAAATATAATTGATCTTGAAACCAAGTAATGACTTTATCGCTTGGCCGTCTAAATTTAGAATCTGGGTATTCATTAAAGGGAATGAGATTAATTTTAGATTCCCGAGAATTAATTAGAGTGCAAAGAGCTTCAATATCTTGAGCTCTGTCATTTACATCTTTTATCAAAAGATATTCATAAGTAATTCTTCGATGAGCTTTCAGAGGTATTTTTTTTATCGCCTCAAATAATCTTTTTAAATCGTAAACTTTATTAATGGGCATCAATTCGGTGCGAATATCATCATGGGCGGCATGCAATGAAATGGCGATATTAACTGGCGGGAAATCATTTAACTTTTCAATCTGCGGCACCAGGCCCGAAGTTGAAAGAGTAATCCGTCTCTGTCCAAAGGCAAGGCCTTTATCCTCCATAAAAACTTGCGTGGCCTTTTTCATATTTTCAAAATTATGAAGAGGTTCACCCTGGCCCATATAAACCATATTGGTGATTTTTAAATCTGGTGACACTTCTTGAATCATCCAATTGGCAACACTTAAAAACTGGCCTACTACTTCATGAGCGCCGAGATGACGAGTCAATCCCATGGTCCCGGTATGGCAAAAAGTACAACCAATAGCACAACCAACCTGAGAGGAAAGACATAGTGTTAAGCGGTTTTTGGCCGGTATAACGACACTTTCCACCGTCGTTTTATCATCCATTTGTAGCAAAAATTTGCGAGTTCCATCAGTTGATTTTCCATTCCAAATAATCTTTGGCAAAGACAGATCACATTCCTGAGTAATAAAATCTTTAATCTTTTGAGAAACATTTAACCAATCTTTTGGGTCAAATTTATAAAAACGATAAATCCAATTATAAATTTGATCTGCGACAAATTTCGACTTGTCATTTTCTTCTAAAAACTGACGCAAATCGAGAAGTGAATAGGAGTAAAGCGATTTTTTTTGCATGAGGGTTCTTATCTACCGATTAAAGCGACGAAATTCAACAATTAATGAAATAATTTTCCAAAAATACCTTTGCGCTTAGAATTTTCAGGCAATTTTATTTCTCTCGTCTTAGAAAATAAAATTTGCGCAAGATTAGGCCTACTTGGATCATTTATTTCCAGGGTTGTGAGATTTTCAATAATAGCGTTGTATTCGACAACAGAGCATAATGCCGCCCTTTCCATTTGTAATTTATCACATAAAAGGGCCATAAATATTTCAATTTCATCTAAAGAATCAAAGGCGCCTAGATGTTTTTCCTTTGCTGATCGATTGGGAAATAATTCACCATAGATTTCCCTGGCCTGTTCAAAATCCAAATGGCCCTTGCTTCCTAAAATTGCCACAATCCAATGCCCACCGCTTTCCACAAGGTTTTCCAAATAGGGTTCATCTCTTTTGGAAAAAAAATCAGCAGAATTTTCTAAATCGTTAGAAGGGGGAAGACTTGGCAAAGCGGGGGCCGTTGAAATAATCGGGCCAGAAAAATGATAAATACTAACTAAAAAATTATTCAAACTGCCCACCCATTATATTTTATACCTTACACACTAAAAACCCCAAAATCCAAACTCACTGCCCCTTCGGGAAGAAGCTGCACTTCAATTTGATGGGGGTACGATTGAACTACTGCATTTTGTTCATCCAAAATTTTTAGAAGTACAAAATTCCGCTCTAAAGGAAGCTTAATTTTTTTCTTGTAACTTGTTCCATTGTAAAGCGATAGCCTTCTGATTTCTTCATAGTTAAGCTCGCTGGGAGAGGATGATCTTGTTCTCCAATAGGATGTGACTTCATCATTTTTAATATTTTTAATATGTACTAAATTAAAAAATTTCGACATCTTTTCCCAAAATTCATTTTTTTCGCTTTCCGATTTTGTATTAAGAAGGCCCCCCTCATACAACACAAGTTTACCATCACCCAAAAGGGCACTATGAACATTAGTATGAAAAAATATTTTCTCCACCGCCAAAGAATTTTCTAAAAAAAATGTTTCCAACTTTAACAAGAAAAAAGGAGATAAATTACTTCGATCCATCAAAATTTGGCCACCACTCATAAATGTTTTTAAAACATTATTAAATACTTTCTGATCCACCAACTCTCCATCAATAACAGAAACTTTACTGGACAAGGAGACAGTTTCATCAAAACGAAATTTTTCGATAGGAATTAAGCTATAGGTATAGGGAAAGTTATTTTTTAAAAAAGATCTAAGGCCTTGCACCATCCAACGTTCCTCTATTCGCAAGGGATTTTCCCAATCAACCATATGAGACTGTTGGGGTACTTTTTGATCGGGTAAAAAAAGATGAAAAAAAACCAACCCAAAAAAATAGCTTTGGCGATCCTCCTCGTAATAACTATCCTCAATTTTTGAAGAGACAAGAGAGTAACTTACCAGTTCATCCACTTGTCGGGAATAAATAGTCTTTTTGCCACTTTGGGGAATCAAAATAGATGAAGGAATCACATCGCGGCAAAGTGACTCCAGCATATCCTCGGAATATTTTGAAAAATTGTTATTGCCACAAGCGCGATCTAGAAAATCAATTGGAGAAGCGCCCATAAATGAATATTTTAATATCCCTTCAAAATGAGTTGATAATTCTTTTTTGAGTGCATCTATATAGAGGTCTCTAATTGTCCAAAAAAATCTCATGTTCATTTTCTTTTCAAAGCTCAATGAATTAAGATTTTTTTCTAGTTCAGGAGCTTCTTCTTTTGCCAATCCCATGTAGCGGGTAAATGCCTGGCCGTAAGTTTTTGAGCGGTCGAATAAAAATGATTGGTACCCACCATTCTCAATATAACCACACTCTAGTCCCCATAATTTTGCGTTCACTCCACTATGAGTAAAATAATGCGCCAGTTGCCCGATAAATTTTGTAAAACTTTGAAAAACTCGGGGATCAAAAAAAGAATGAATTTTAAGCAACTGCCCGAGAGAGTCTACCATGGCAAATGCAAGCTGATCTGGGCCTTGCGCCACTTGTCTAGCAAGCAAATGAGGAAGACCGCCATTTTGTAAAAAAGGTGCAGGAGTCACGGGCAAATAAAAATGTACCGTTCGGTTGCACTCCCCTGCCATTTCTACTAGTCGAGCCAAATTGCTCTCTGGACGATCGTTGCCGAAATCAACACGATCTCCTGTTTCGCTGTGAAAAGACCAATTAATAGGAACAATTATATTTTTACCACCTCTCATCTTTTCAATTTTACTTCTCCACAAAGAAGACGAAGTTCGCCAGTAAAGAAACCAATTTTCTCCAGGGCAGGCGGGGTCGCTATTTTGCATTGCTTCTATTACTGACAAGTATACCTCGATTGTTCCCTTCTAAATTTTAGCTCGTCGATAAAAATGATGTAAAGCATTCTTTATCTTCTTCAGCAAAGAGAATAGAATGTACTCTTTAATATAAGAGGAATTTTTTTATGTGGTTTTTTTCATCTGAAGAGAAGGAATTACAAAAAGTTTGTCGAGATTTTGCAGCTAAAGAGTTGGCCCCAAAAGCACAATACCACGATGAAAAAGAAAGTTTTAATCTCGCCGCTTTTAAAAAAATGGGAGAAATTGGTGTGCTGGGAATTACCGCAAGCGCCGATTATGGTGGAGCCGGACTTGGTGCAACTGCCGCCACTATTTCGATGGAAGAATTTGGAAGGGCCTGCGCCTCATCCACCTTAAGTTATCTCGCCCATACGATTCTCTGCGTAAATAATATTCAGAACAACGCTTCAAAAGAACAAAAAGAAAAATATCTCCCAAAGCTTATTTCTGGTGAATGGGTAGGTTGCATGGGAATGAGCGAACCTGAATATGGCTCCGATGCTGTGGGCATCCAAACTAAAGCAGTCAGTGTTGGAGATAAATATCGCATAACCGGAACTAAAATGTGGATCACTAATGCCACCTATGCCGATATTGCTTATGTATACACTCGAACCGGCCCGGAGAAAAAAAATCTTACTACATTTATTTTGGAAAAAAACAAAAAACAATTTGCAGCAGGGAAGGCCATTCACAAAATGGGAATGCGCGCTTCACCTACTGGGGAACTTATTTTTGATAACAGCGAAGTAGAAATTTCTCACCGTGTGGGAAAAGAGGGCGACTCAATTTATCATATGATGAAAAATTTAGAACTCGAACGAATCACCATTTCTGGAATTTCACTAGGGCTAGCACGTGCTTGTGTCGAACAATGTGTGAAATACGCCAACGAAAGAAAACAATTTGGAAAAACTATCGGCAATTATCAACTGATTCAAAAGATAATCGCAGAGATGAGCGCAGAATACGAAATGATGAGATGTTTTCTCTATTCCGTTGCTAAAGAATATGACAAGGGAAACAAAGGGCCAACTGTTGCCGCTCAAGTCAAACTGGCCATACCAAAAATAGCAACAAAAATTGCCTTGGATGCTATCCAACTTCATGGAGGCTATGGCTACTCTCGAGAATTTCCCGTTGAGAGATATCTTCGAGATAGCAAATTAATGGAAATAGGAGCGGGAACTAACGAAGTAATGATTATGATTATCGCCAAAAATTTACTTAAAACTGCACAAACAATTTAGGCCATCAAAATGAGTGAAGAAAGATTGCAGCTTGAATCCCAATTGTGCGAAGAAATTAAAAAATTCACTAAAAAAAATATTTGGCCCGAAGCTTCTGCCGATGATGAAAAACAAATTTTTCGAAAAGAAATCTACCAAAAACTAGGTGACTTGGGTATTGCCGGAATGACAACCTCAGAAAAGTACAATGGCATGGGATTAAGTTATCAAAGCTACACTCGGGCCCTAAGCGAAGTGGCAAGGGCCAGTGTCGCTTATGCCGTGACCTTGAGTGTTTCAGGCATGGTACAAAATATTATCTCTCAATTTGGAAATAACTCTCAAAAAGAAAAATATCTGAGTGAACTTGCAAAAGGCCAAGAAATCGGAGCCTTCGCCCTAACAGAATCAAACTCAGGATCAGATGCATCGGCACTAAAATCCACCGCTAAAAAAACTAAAGGTGGTTACCTACTTCAAGGTTCAAAAATATTTATTACTTCAGGAGGAGTGGCAAAAACATATATTGTAATGGCGAGAACTGGAGAAGAAGGAGCAAAAGGGATTTCCGCTTTCATTGTAACTGATGGAATGAAAGGTTTTAGTTATGGAAAAAAAGAAAAAAAAATGGGTTGGCGGGTAAGCCCAACTACCGAGCTCATCTTTAATCAATGTTTTGTCCCCAAAGAGAACCTTTTAAAAGAAGAAGGCGAGGGTTTTGAAATTGCCAAGGCGGCACTTGACCCAGGACGAGTGACGATTGGTGCAATTTCTGTCGGGCTAGCAAAAGAGGCCTTCTATCAAGCATTCAAATATGCCAATGAACGCAAACAATTTAAAAAACCGATTATCGAATTTCAAGCAATCGAATTTATGCTTGCAGAAATGAATATGGAAATTTGTGCCAGCGAACTTTTGGTAGCGAAGGCCTGTGAACTACTAGATCAAATAAAGGCCAGTAAAAAGAATAATGAAATATTAAAAAATACCTTTGGAAAATATGCTTCTATGGCGAAAGTAAAAGCTTCTGACACTGCAATGAAAGTCACGACAGATGCGGTGCAAATTTTAGGCGGCGTAGGTTACACTGCAGAATATCCTGTTGAGCGCTTTATGAGAGACGCCAAAGTTTTACAAATTGTCGAGGGCACAAATCAAATTCAAAGAGGACTTATTGCCCGTTATCTTAAATCTGAGATCTTAGGGTGACACAAAAAAGGAAAAGTATGATCCCATTTAGTATCACCCCATCTCCTGAGTTAAAGTCAGCTTTTAATATTTCCTCTGCAACATCCAAGGCCAATGTAAAAAAATTAATCAAGATTGTCGAAGACCCCACTGTCGGTTTTTTTAGTTGTTTGGATGATCATCTACAAGTTAAAGAATGTTATGAACTATTTCACTATTTTAATAAAAAGAGAAAAATAAATCATTTTTTCCATATCGGGATTGGAGGCAGCTCTCTTGGTGCTGAAATGTTGGTCACTGCACTTGGAAAAAACAACACCCAATTTACCTATATTAACAACATCGATCCCGATCAAATTACTCGAGATTTAAGCTCCTTAAAAATTGAAAATTCCTTATTTTATTTTGTTTCAAAATCTGGCTCTACTGCTGAAACTATGGCGGCCTTGGCCATCATCACCGAAAAACTTTCGAAACTAGGAATTAAAAATCACCATCTCAAAGATTATTTTGTTTTTTCCACTGACCCTGAAAAATCTCAATTAAAAGATTTCGCCAACGATTTTGGCATCAAAACTTTGCGTATTCCAACTTCTGTTGGTGGCCGTTTTTCTGTGTTAACTTCTGTGGGATTGTTTCCTTCGCTCTTTGCCGGAATTAACAGCGAAGTTCTTTTTACTGCCGCCAAGGAGCTTCGCAAAGATTTAGTAAATGAAAAAGAAAATGTAGTGGTAAAAAGCGCTCAGGTTATTTTTAAATTGATGCAAAAAGGTATCCACCAAACTGTTTTGATGCCTTATTCTTCAAAACTTCGCAATTTCTCTTTTTGGTTTGTGCAACTTTGGGCGGAAAGCTTGGGTAAAAAAAAATCACAAAAAAATAAAAATATTTTTACTGGTTTAACTCCAATTCCATCTTATGGAGCGTCTGACCAACATTCTCAGGTACAACTTTTTATGGAAGGGCCATTTGATAAACTCATTATTATCATTGAAGTAAAAAAGTTTAATTATGATTTTTCTCTTAAAAATAGCTATCCCTATGATTCTCTCAAAAAACTGGCACCCTATTCTCTATCACAACTTATGAGCGCAGAATTAAATGGAACCCTTAAAGCACTCGAACATAATAAACGACCTTATTTACATATTGCAATTCCAATACTAGAGGAAAAGACTTTGGCCTCGCTGATTCTTTATTTTGAAACCCTCACATGCTTAATGGGTGAGTATCTCAATATTGATCCTTTTAATCAACCAGGTGTCGAAGGCGGAAAAATATTTGCTTTTGAATATCTCCAAAAAATGACTGACATGAATGACCAATAGATTTTTTTCTCTTGGTAAAAAACAAGCTATTGAAAAGCATCCAGCAAGAGGTTAAAATCATAAGATAACATTTATCTCTAATTAAGAGTTTCAAAGGTACCTAAAAATTATGGGCGAAGATTCAACCATCCTTCTGACCGATATTAAGGCCGCTCTTTTGGCCTCAGAAAAAGAGGCCGGTGCAAAACCTCCTGCCGTTTTGGTCGTTGGTGGAGATCTCAATGGAACTATTTTTGACTTGAAAAATGAAACGACCTCTGTGGGGAGAAATCCTGATTGCACTATCCCTTTTGATTTTCAAGGTATTTCTAGAGTTCATTTTAAATTACATGTTAATGATAAAGCAGAAGTAACTCTCGAAGATTGCGGATCAAAAAACGGAACTTTTTTAAATAACAAAAAAATTGAAGGTAGTACAAAATTAGTTAAGGGTGACATTATTAAAGTTGGCAGTATTGCACTTAAATATTTGCCCAAGGGTGACCCCGAACGATTAACCTACGATAAATTAAACAGAGAGGCCAACACCGATCGCCACACTGGCTGCTATAATAAAGTTTATTTTAATAATGCTCTCGAAAATCTGGTCAAAAAATCCAAACTTGTAGGGGAACCCCTTTCTCTTATTATTTTTGATTTAGACCACTTTAAAAAATTAAATGATGGCTTTGGACATGATGCCGGCGATTATGTCTTAAAAGAAATGGCGGCGCAAATTAGAGAAAATGGAGTGAGAGATGAAGACGTCTTTGCTCGCTATGGCGGTGAGGAATTTGTCATCTTGCTTCCCAAAACAAACTTAAAGCAGGCCTTTGAAATTGCAGAGAGGCTGCGGAAGTTAGTTGAAGCGCACAAATTTATATATGAAAATAAAAAGCTTCCTGTCACTGCCTCTATTGGTGTCGCTGACTATCGTCCTGGCGTAAATAACGGCACCGATTTATTTAAACGAGCTGATGGAGCGGTTTATAAAAGCAAAGAGGCCGGCCGAAACTGCGTTAATTTCTATCGCCCAGAGTAAATTCTCTTCTATCTGTTCTCATTTATCCTCCGCTTTGAGAGAAGTGAAAAAGTATCAGCTTTTTGACCTTGTATTCTTTTTGAATTCTTAAGAAAGCTAGACTATTGTTTTACTCATGCAAACTGAAGAAATAAGTAACTCTGCAAATAATAAAATTAAACTTTTACCTGATTATCTTGTGGACCAAATAAAAGCAGGAGAAGTCGTGGAACGCCCTTCTGCACTTTTAAAAGAAGTTTTAGAGAATGCCATTGATGCTCATGCTTTAGAAATTTCAGTTACAATAAAAGCAAATGGACTGGAACTCATTTTAATTGAAGATGATGGCGAAGGAATGAGTTTTGAAGATTTAAAAATGGCCTTTTTGCGTCATACCACCTCAAAGCTTAAAAAATTTGAAGATCTTTATTCCCTCGATAGTTTTGGTTTTAGGGGTGAGGCCTTGGCCTCGGCGGCAAGCATCTCTCGTATTCATTGTCTCTCTTCTCCTAAAGATTTTAGCGAAGGGGGAAAGATTGTGATTGAAGCTGGTCAAATTATTTATCATCAAAAAGAAAAAACAAAAATTGGAACATCTCTGGCGATAAAAGACTTATTTTTTAACACGCCAGCAAGACTCAAATTTATTAGAGGACAACTGGCGGAAAAGAACTCCATAAAAAAAATCCTCACTTCATTTTTAATTTCAACTCCACATATAAAATGGACTATACAAATTGACGATAAAGAAAAAGAAATCTATCTCCCAAAGATCTTGGAAGAAAGATTTAAAGATATTTTAAAAAAAGGTCGAAAAGAAACTTTAGATGTTAAAATATTTTATAAAGAGTATCAAAATATAAATGTTAAACTTCTTATCTCAACTAGAAATTGCTCTTCTGACACCCAGATAATTTTTGTCAATTCACGCTTGATAGAGGACCGATCCTTAAATGCGGTGGCACAAAAATCGCTGCAAAATGATTACAATCTCAACCCCAAATTCAATTTTGTTATCTTTATTACCACTCCACTTGATTTTGTCGATGTCAATGTCCATCCAAATAAAACGATTGTGAAATTTCAAAATTTTTCAATCATCAATTCTTTAATTTATAATGTTTGTCAGGAGGCCTTAATTAACATTACGCCTCAAAACAGTGAAGATAAAAAAACTATCGATCAATCAGACACTTTTATAAATCATGAAACAAAAGCCGCAGAAAACAATGAAGCGAACAAAGAAAATCTATCTCTACTAGGAAGTTTCTTTTTTAAATTTAGGCCTGAAAAAATCGAACTTATTAACTATGACCAAATAATCAAATTTCAAATTTCAAAATTTTATCAATCAAGTTTTTCCGAAGACGAATCTCTTGTTCCTTTATTAGTAGCTTTACCTTTAAAATTTAATTCTCCACAAGATTTAATTGTGGCAAGTCAAAATCTAAAAAATTTAAATATTGATCATCAAGTTTTAGAGCAGCTTATTTTAATTAAAGGTATTCCTTCATTTTTAAACGATATGGGTGCAAGCGTTTTAACTTTACTTCAAGAGTTTTTATTAATCCCCTGCTTATCAAAAGAAGAAATTAGAAAAAACTTAGCGAATTTTTTAACTCTTCAAAAAATAAAATCGGTTCTTCCCTCTTTATGGCTTCAAGCTTACTTAAATAAAATCATTTCATCACTTCCTATTCAATCTCCCTATAAAGTAGAGATTGAGCTTTCCGATCTCCAATTGCTTTTTGACCAGCTCTCATGAATAAAAATAAAATTATTATTATTTCAGGGCCAACCGCAAGCTACAAGACCTCTCTGAGTATCGAAATAGCAAAACATTTTTTAAATACTCAAGAAATTGAAATTATTAATTTTGATTCTCTTTATTTTTATAAAGAACTTAATATTGGCTCGGCCAAACCCAAGATGGAGGAAAGGCAAGGTATCAAACACCATTTAATTGATATAACCTCAATTTCCCACATTATAAACGCTCATGACTATGTCAAATTGGCCTCTCCTTTACTTGATCAATTATTGTCTAAGGGCATAACTCCGATCTTGGTTGGTGGAAGTGGATTTTATCTTCGCGCCTTAATTAATGGCATGTACCACGATGAGGGTGAAAAAAAATGTGATGTAAAAGAAGGTGAAAAAATTCTCCATAGTGAAGGGATTGAGGAAATCAGACGGAGACTAAAAGATGTGGACCTCGAAAGTTTTAACTCTCTCCACCCCAATGATCATTACCGAAATGTTCGGGCCTTGCAATATTACCTCAATAATCTACGGCCAATGTCTGAAGTTAAAAAGTCAAAACCTTCTCCCTATCAACTTCATAGAGCTGGCCTTACATTTTTACACCTTTATTTAGACTTACCTAAAATTGAACATGAAAAAATAATAAGAGAAAGAACCCAATCGATGCTCGATCAAGGATTAATATGCGAAATAAAATCACTTCTTAACAATGGTTTTACTGGAAATGAAAGACCTCTTTTTTCAGTCGGGAACAAAGAGGCCCTAGAATTCATAAAAGGGGAAATCAAAAATGAAGAAGAATTAGCTAAAAAAATTTCTGTAGCAACTAGACAATTGGCCAAAGCACAAAGGACTTTTTTAAAAAAAATAGTTCCCAAAAATACCTATCATCCTTTAAATGATAAAGATAAAATTTTTGATGACGTCGAATTTTTTTTGAAAGACTAGGACGTGTATGGATTGCTATGAATACTCACGGAGGACATTATGACAAGCTCTCAAGAAAAAATGAAAATAGTGATTATTTCAGATGGAACAGGTGAAACAGCGACTGCCATTGCCCGTGCAGTAATGACACAATTTAAAGAAAAAGATGTCTACTTTACCAGATATAAAAATGTCCGCAATATTGAACAACTTGATTCCATTTTCGCAGAGGCAGCAATCCACCATGACCTCATTATCTACACAATAGTCGCCCAAAATCTTCGAACTCATATCAACGAATTAGTAAGGATTAACCATGTTCGTATTTTAGATCTTTTAGGGCCAGCTTTAACTTCTTTTTCAAACTACTTTGAACAAGAGCCAAGTTCAGAGCCGGGATTATTGCATGCCGTGAATGACGATTATTTTAAACGAGTGGCGGCGATGGAATTTACGCTCAATCACGATGACGGCAAACATCTTGAATCCCTACATTTGGCCGACGTTATATTGATAGGAGTTTCCCGCACCTCAAAAACACCGCTTTCCGTTTATCTTTCTCTACGAGGAATAAAAGTCACCAACGTTCCCATGATCTATGGAACCCCTCTCCCCAAAGCTCTCTTTGAAATTGACCAGCGTAAAATATTCGCTTTAACAATAGACCCGGGCAACCTAATGGAAATCAGAAAAAAAAGACTCGATACCCTTGGCTCAAAATTTATGGGTGACTATGCAGATGAAAGCAAGATCATGCAAGAAATAGAATGGGCCAATAAAATTTTCAAAGAAAATAAAAGATGGCCTGTTTTCGATGTAACAGGAAGAGCATTGGAAGATGTCGCAGCTGAAATTATCAAACTCATTTCTATGAGAAATTCCAATTTTTTCAAACAGTCACAAAAAAAAGAAACTGACCCTAAAAATTAAATTTAAAAATTTATGATCGAGCATAAATCAATAGAATCATCTTCTCGCTCTATTTTAAAACTTACTTTTCTTTCAACTGTTTCCCCTTCCATTTGAACAAAAACATCATTTTGCATATTAATTGGAAAGGCCACTCCAGTTTTACCCATCGGTAAATTTTCGGATCTATTTTCGCCAAATAAAACAAAATTTAATGTTCCAGAAATACAAGGTTTGGTCATCCACAAATAACCATAGAAGGCCAGTTTCATTTCGGGAATAGTCACTTTTTGAGTTTTAATCTCGGAACTCAAATCTAAAGTAGTTACAAAATGCTCTTTGCCATTTTCTTGTACTCGAAGAGTATTTTTTCCAAAAGGCGCCGCAAACTCACCTAATAAGCTGACAGTGACTTCTGAATTATTGATAAAAACTTTATGTTTTATTTTATTATAATTATTAATAACGATTGTGCCTGTTGTTTGAGTTTCTGAAACTTCATCATCCGCTATTTTATCTGCATTGCTCGATTGCGAGGCGGGAGTTCGATTGTCACCCTTCACTAAATTAACAAGATTAGGAAACTTCACAAAAATTACGGCAATGGCAACAGCGATTCCTCCAATAATAAAAACCGCCGGAGAAGAAGAATTAGTTTTTTGCACTTTAAGATCTAATCTAGTTTTGCCAGTTCCTGATTTTGTAATACTTTTAACTTGTGATGGGTCTTTCCTCTTTAATGTCGGCCTAGTATTTTGTGCAGATTTTAAACTAAAACCCATTTTTAAATCGAGGTTACTATCGCTACTCATACCCTTTTCTAAAGATGCCCCTCCTCCCGTCGACGGGCCATCCTTAAGCTTGGCACTTTTTATCTTTTTATTATCATCTTCTACAAACCCAAAATCTAACTCACTTGCTCGTTCATTTGTTTTTGAGGGTGAATTTGAGTCTAATGATTCAGCAACTTTTGGAGAACTAGGATCTTTGGCCACTCCTCCCTCTTGTTCTTTTTTTACATCTTCCAAGTATGGTTTTATATCTATTTTTCCAAACTCAAAGAATTTTTCTCTATCTATCTTAATTTCATCTTTAAATAGTTCTTTTGCAAAATAGGATAAATCATTTGAATTGAAATCTGGAT
This sequence comes from Bdellovibrionales bacterium, assembly GCA_023250815.1. GTDB lineage: Bacteria > Bdellovibrionota > Bacteriovoracia > Bacteriovoracales > Bacteriovoracaceae > JAHEZZ01. Next base: position 1,178 of record JAHEZZ010000001.1, on the reverse strand, counting down.
AATTGGCATATAAAAATTTAATCAAGGCCCTATTTAATTGTTCTAAATTATCGTATCTTTTGTTTCGATCTTTACTAAGAGCTCTTAGCACAATTTCATCCAATTCTTTAGGAACATTCGGATTAATTGCTGAAGGCGCTGGCACTTTACATTCCTGAATTTTCTTTAAAACGGCCAAATCATTTTGAGCTTTAAAAAGTTTACGGCTACAGAGCATTTCCCAAAGAGTAATACCGATGGCAAATTCGTCATAACGACAATCAAGCGCCATTCCCTCTAAATATTCAGGCGCTAAATAGGAAAGCTTACCCTTAATTGTTCCCGCCTGTGTCGACTCCGTATTGCTTTCTGCTTTGGCAATCCCAAAGTCGATGACCTTTATTGCTCCATCATACGTCAACATTATATTGTGAGGAGAGATATCTCGGTGGACGATATTTAATGTTTTTCCTGTCATTTTATCAGTCAATGTATGGGCATAGTGCAAACCTTGACAGGCCTGGGTGGCGATATAAATTGAAATCTCAACAGGAAAAACAAATTTTTTGGTCTTCAGTTTATCTAAATACTCTTTTAAATTTTTCCCATCACAATATTCCATGGCCACGAAAAGCTGAGAGTTGTGAATACCATAATCGTAAGTCTGAACAATATTGGGATGAATTAATCCAAATGTTATTTTGATTTCATCCATAAACATTTTTTTAAAACTTGGATCGCTTGAATATTGCGGTTGTACCATTTTTATGGCCACAATTTTATTTGCTTGTTCACCCAAATACCGTGCACGGGAAATCTTGGCCATTCCGCCATCAACTAAATGATCTAGCAGTAAATATTTTCCAAATCTCTCTAGCTTGTCGGTCATAATCCCTTTCGGCCATTATAGTAAGACCTCTCCCCTTTACGGAAAACTTTAAAATTACTTAATATGTTGTTTTAATACTTATTATTCCTTAGCGATTTTGTCGCCTCTTAATTCCTGGCGAGGCCACCCCCCAAGACAAAGAAAACAGAAGGCCTCAGTGGAATTTCGTATTTTCATATAAATATAGCACTAATCTTCTATCCTTAACCATCACCGCTATTTTGAGCATTTTTTATAATATTCCTTCAAGTTTTTTTTATGATTTTCTTCGGCTTGATCATAAGCAATAACCTGATCATCATTCATCGCC
>JAHEZZ010000075.1 GCA_023250815.1 Bdellovibrionales bacterium | reverse complement strand
AAATGGGCATTCCGCTGCCACCGCCAAAAACTTTGAGAGCATAGGTTCTGATACCTCTGCACTAAAAACAGGAACGGGGACAAATATCAATTCCCTGGGATCAGATAGCTCTGGAAATGGAAAAGTATCATCTGGGGCCAAAGGATTTGTTTCTAAAAATGGCACTGATTCAACTTATATCGAACCAAAAACAGTGATACTAGGATCAATCGATCCAGAATTACTTAGAAAAATCTTGCAAGAATACATTCCTCAATTTCGTCACTGTTACCAGCAAGAACTTGAAAACAACGAAGCAATTCAAGGTGTGGTGGATTTAAATTTTCGCATTGAGAATAATGGTTCGGTAAGCAAAGTTAATATCAAAGTTAAAAGTTCCAGTTTTTCGGCGAACGGAACTAGTTGCATGGGAAATGTCTTAAAATTAATTGACTTCCCAAAACCAAAAGGTGGCGGGCATGTGGATGTCAAACAACCGCTTAACTTCTTCTCAGAAAGAAATAAAATGTAATACCAATTCCACTAATTAATGTTGGATATACTCATCACGTTTGAGTTTTCCAGTATGGAAAACTCAGTATTACGAAGGGTATAGATTTGGTATAAATTGTATTTTTTGTGTTATACTGTATTTCATGAATATTTGGCACAAAACAATCAATATCGATATGCTTAATAAAATGAGCGAAAATACCATGCTTGAAATTCTTGATATTAAATTTACAGAATCAGGTGAGGATTGGCTAAAGGCCCAGATGCCCGTTGATCATCGAACGCATCAACCCTACGGTATTTTACATGGAGGAGCTTCGGTCTCTCTTGCTGAAACACTGGGGAGTGTCGCCTCTCATCTCGTCCTTGATCCTGAAAAAAAGATGGCCGTTGGATTAGAAATAAATGCCAACCATATTAAAAGTGTTCGAAGTGGACTAGTTTTTGGCCTGGTCTCCCCTATTCATCTCGGGAAAAGCACTCACCTTTGGGACATTAAAATTGTCAATGAGATGAAACAATTAGTCTGTATTTCCAGGTTAACCGTTGCCATTTTAGAAAAAAGAAATTAAGTGGCAGAAGTGATTTTAAAAAAACTCCACAACCCGATGCTCCTTGGCGCCATAGAAGTTCTTAAAGAAGTCTTTTTATCATTTAACGCTACCGACATGGCACTTGACCGCACTTTTAAATCTCATAAAAAATGGGGCTCAAGAGACCGAAAAACAGTGGCCGAGCTCATTTATTTTTCCCTTAGAAATTTTTCCAATTTTGTCACCGAATCTGAACTTCATAATTACCAAAATATTAATTTTGAATTACTCGTTAAAAAAAGTGCTCACAGGCTCGGTTATAAAACGGATTTAGCTCCTCTAGATTTTCCATTGGAAAAAGACCCCCTTGTACTTCCCCCATGGTTTTTAGCGCTTTTAAAAGAAAACAAAGAAGACCCTGAAAAAATAATCTTTCCACAATGGATTCAAGGCAAGGTTTATTTTCGGCTAAACCCTGGCCGCACAAATAAATGGCAACTAGAGAACAAATTAAAAAATGAAAAATTAAGCTTTACTGATGTCAATATTCTCCCTGATGGATTTTTACTTAAAAGAAATGAAGTGAAAATCGCACTAAAATCACTAATCGGCCTTGGAGAAATTCAAGATGGCGCCAGTCAACTTCTTTGCCGTGAATTACCACTACAAAAAGAAATGACGGTGCTTGATGTATGCGCCGGGGCCGGAGGCAAAGCTCTTTATTTGTCTGAACTATTAGATAAAAAAAATTCCATCCTCGTTCATGACACTTCTGCAAAAAAATTAGGGGAACTAGAAAAAAGATTTATCAGAAATAATCGCCCTTATCGTATTATCAAAACTTCTGAACTTGATCAGTTTAAAAATAAGGCGGATTTAGTTTTAGTTGACACCCCCTGCTCGGGCCTTGGAGTGCTAAAAAGAAATCCTGAAACACTTTGGCAAATGACTCCCGAGAAATTGCGTCTGGTCTGCAATATGCAAATAGAACTTTTAAAAAAATACTGCGAACTTGTTAAACCTGGCGGGTACATGGCCTATATGACCTGTTCTGTTTTAAAAGTTGAAAATGATAATCAGATCGCCATTTTTTTAAATTCTGACTCAAGATTTAAGTTACTCAAAGAAATTAAAATTTACGACAACCCTAATGCCAAAATCTCACTTGAATATTTCGATGGCATGTATCTGGCGATACTCGCTAAAATTTAAAAAAAGACCGCAATAATAGGCGAACCTATCGTTTTACTTCCAAGAATCCCTCAGGCCGGATATATACTGATCCCAGTTGAGTTTTCAAGTAAATCTTAATTGTCCTTTCACGCCATCTTGCAAATACAAATTTCTCAACATGCCTTATTACGGCATGTCTTCGAATTTTATATTTGCAATCTGACGTAAAATTCCAACTAATCTTCACTTGAAAACTCAACTGGAACCAGTATAATTCGGCCATGAATTATCATCACTTTCACGAATGGGCCCACCTGCTTTTGCGTCTTGGCCATTTTTTAGCGGGTATCATGTGGATTGGCACATCATTTTATTTTGTGTGGATGGATTCTAGTTTTGATTCTCCAATAAATCCCAGGCATGGAGTTGACGGTGAGCTGTGGATGGTTCATGGGGGGAATTTTTATCACGTCGAAAAAAAACGATTTGGCCCGGGCGAAATGCCGGCAAAAATTCATTGGTTTAAATGGGAAGCAACTCTAACTTGGATCAGCGGATTTATTTTACTTGTTTGGGTTTATTATTTGACGAATGGGGCCTATTTAATTGATCCCCGAATAAAAGTTATAACCCCACTAAATGCTTCGCTGATAGGTCTGACGGTAGTCACCGTCAGTTGGTTTTTTTATGATTTTTTATTTCGTCTCCCCATTAAAATTACCGCCATCACTCATTTTATTATTCTGCTTTATTTTTCTGCTGTTGTTTATTTTCTCACTCATACTTTGAGCGGCCGTGGGGCCTTTATTCATCTCGGTGCTATTTTTGGAACTATCATGCTGTTTAATGTTTGGCGCCACATTTTACCCAATCAAAAATATATTATTGAGGCCTCCAATGGTGGACTAGAACCCAACTACGATTTAGGAATAAAAGCTAAAAAAAGAAGTATGCATAATTCCTATATGACTTTGCCAGTTCTTTTTATCATGATTTCAAATCACTTTCCCATGACCTACTCCCATCAATACAATTGGATTATACTTATTTTAATCTCCGCTTTTGGCGCTTTCATCCGCCATTTTATGATTACCCTTAAAAAAACACCGATCATCATTGCTCTAGGACTTCTCTTTATTCTTATCTCTTTTACTGCTCCAAAAAATAATTTAGTGATCGCTTCCGACCGTAAAATTAGCTTTCAAAAAGAAGTCAAACCTATTTTTGAAAATCGCTGTATTCGTTGCCACTCACGACACCCAAGTGACGACGAGTTTACGGAGGCCCCACTGGGGGTCAACTTTGAGCAAGTTGAAATCATTCAATCTCTCACCCATAAAATTTACAACAGAGTGATTGTTCAAAAAGATATGCCTCTGCAAAATAAAACACAAATCACAGATCTTGAACGGAGCACCATCGGACAATGGATAAAACAAGGAGCGATTGTCGATGAGTGATCTCATTATCAAGGGCGAACACATTTATTTTGAAGGAGAATTTAAGGCCTTGTCGTTAGTTATCCGCAACGGCAAAATAAACCAAATCGCCAATATTAATTTTGAAAATCAAAATGCCAAAGTTATTGATGCAAAAGATTGCTGGGCCATGCCCGGAATAGTTGATACCCATGCACACATAAATGAGCCAGGCCGAACTGAGTGGGAAGGTTTTGAAACTGCCACAAAAGCTGCGGCATCTGGGGGAATTACCACCGTTATTGATATGCCACTCAACTCTATTCCGGCCACAACTTCCCTTCTTTCACTCAATTTAAAAAGAAAATCAGCGGCCAATGCCTGTGCCATTGATTATGCCTTTTGGGGTGGGGCGGTCCCAGGCAATACTCATGAATTCATTCCCATGATCAAAAATAATATAATGGGATTTAAATCTTTCCTATGCCCTTCTGGTGTTCCAGAATTTGAATATATGAAAGAGGCCGACCTTAAAAATGCCATGCAAGTTTTAAAAAAATATAACATGCCCTTGATTGCTCATGCTGAAATCGAAAGTCATATTGAAAGCAAACTTCCAGATAATCTTTATCAGTCCTACTTGGAAAATCGCCCCGAAGTATTTGAACTCGATGCCATCAAACTTTTAATTAAATTATGCCAAGAAACAAAATGCAAAACTCATATCGTTCACCTCTCATCAGCAAAAGCATTGCCGCTCATTGCAAATGCTAAAAACAAAGGTCTGCCACTTACCGTTGAAACATGCCCTCATTATTTATTTTTTAATGCTGAAGAAATTGAAAAGGGAGCTACTCATTTCAAATGTGCCCCTCCTATTCGCAATCGCAGTAACCAGGAAGGACTGTGGCAAGGAATAAAAGATGGGATTATCGATTTTATTGTCTCTGATCACTCCCCCTGCACTCCTGATTTGAAACTTAAAGAAAGTGGAAATTTTAACAAGGCCTGGGGAGGAATCGCCGGACTACAATTTAGTTTATCGGCAATATGGACAGAGATGGAGAAGAGAGATTTATCTCTTGTCGACTTAGTTCGCCTCATGAGCAAAAATACCGCTCAATTTGTTGGGATCGACAACAAAAAAGGCGACATCAAAATAGGTGCCGATGCCGATTTAATTTTTTTTAACAAAGACAAAGAATTTGAAGTAACTGAAAAAATTATACATCATCGTCACAAACTTACTCCCTATCTGGGATATGCCTTAAAAGGACAAGTGGAAAAAACATTTCTTCGAGGAAATTTAATTTTTAATAATGGCACATTTATCGATCAAAAATTAGGCCAAGAAGTAGAAAAAAACTAAAGAGGTTATATGGAAATTATGGCACAAACCAACACACATACCCCCTTCACCGAGATGGTAGATTTAGCTAATGAAAAGACAGGGGCAAAAGTTCTTTTTTCCAATGATGATTTCTTTGCCCCAAAAGAAAATTTAATTAAAAGCACTACTCCCCTATTTATTCCTGACAAATATACCGAGTTTGGCAAATGGATGGATGGATGGGAGTCTCGAAGAAAAAGAGTTCCTGGTCATGATTTTTGCCTTTTAAAATTAGGTATTCCTGGAGAAATTTACGGCGCCAACATCGACACTTCCTATTTCACTGGCAACTTTCCAGAATATGCATCACTTGAAGTCATTGAAGAAGAAAATGATCTCTCTACAGAAGATTTGCTCAAAAAAAATTGGACAACTATTATTTCGAAATCAGCGCTTTCTGGAGGCTCACATAATCTTTTTCCCTGCCATAAAAAAATACGGGCAACTCATGCACTCCTTCGTATTTTTCCCGATGGCGGAGTCGCACGACTCAGACTTCATGGAAAAGTTATACCCCATAAAAAAAATCTAGAAGGTGAGATCAATCTGGCAGCAGTAGAAACAGGTGCCACAGTTATTACCGCCAATGATATGTATTTTGGCCCTAAAGACAATCTTATTTTAGCAGGGCGGGCCACCAACATGGGAGAAGGTTGGGAAACTCGCCGGAAACGTGGGCCTGGACATGATTTTATTATTATTAAACTATGCGGGCCTGGAACTATAAGAAAAATAGAAGTGGATACTAATCATTTCAAAGGAAATTTTCCCGATCGCTGTATGATTGAAGCTGTGCTACTGGGGGAGCACCTTCTCCCCTGTGATTTTAGAGACAATGCTAATATTTCTTGGATGAATATACTTCCAGAAATAAAACTCTCTGCTCATAAACAACATCTTTTTGAAAAAGAATTAAACAGTGCAAACCTCAAAAATAAATACAATTATATAAAATTAAATATCTACCCAGACGGTGGGATTAGTCGTTTGCGAATTTTTGGAGAATTATAATTTTGGATGAGCTAAATAAATTAAACTCAAAAGAACTCAAGAAAATATTTTTCACCTGTTGTGGCAGCGAAGAATTTGCAAAATCTTTAGCAGAAGCAGCGCCCTTTAAAAATGAAGATGACCTCACAAATAAAGCTGATAAGATTTGGCACGCACTTTCTCAAGAGGAATGTCTTAAGGCATTCTCCCATCACCCACCAATTGGCGAAGATTTAGATAGTCTTCGTCAAAAATATAAAGGCACAAGTACTTTCACAATTGGAGAGCAAAAGGGAATTGCCGGAGCAAGTGATGAAACCCTTGAGAAACTTGGAAAATTAAATCAAGACTATTTAAAAAAGTTTACTTTTGTCTTTCTCATTTGTGCCACGGGAAAAAGTGCTGACCAAATATTAGATATTTTAAAGGTTCGCATTCAAAACAGCATCGCCCAAGAAATTAAAAATGCCAAAGAAGAGCAAGCTCTCATTACAAAAATAAGACTTAAAAAAATTTTACAAGGTTAATTATGAATAAACGATCTCCCATTACAACTCATATTCTCGATACAACATTAGGAATACCGGCCGGAGGTGTTGAAGTCATTTTAGAGATTAAAAATAAAAATCACTTCATCCTTATTTCTAAAAAGAAGACTGATGACGACGGACGAATAGAAGATTTTCTTTCACCATTAGCAAGGCCAACCAAAGGCACTTACCGCATTACTTTTAAAATTGAAAAATATTTCAAAGGAAAATGTTTTTATCCAGAAATTTCTATTCTTTTTAAAATTAATAATCATAAACACTACCATGTTCCGCTTTTGCTTAATCCCTACGGTTATTCAACTTATCGCGGTTCATAGGAAGTATTAACTAGGAAATATTATGACAGCACTTAGTTTAAAACCCAAAGAACTTTCAGTTTTAAGAAAAAAACTTAAAAAAGCAAATCAAGCTTTTGCCAAAAGCTATCCAGGAGAAATGCCTGCGAGACAGCCAGTACATACAGTGTATGGCGGTGCCCAGATTTTCACCTTCGATGTCGCCAAAAAACTTTCAAATGCAGCACTCAAATCCCTCGATAATTTTGCTCCAAACGCCAACCTTTTGTGTAACGCTCTAGGAGAGAAATACGGCGATGGTAAACTTTGGAATATTATTTTTGATCGTATGAAGGAAAAACTAAAAAAAGAAGCGGTTGAAGATTTCCGCATTGATTTTGAGGATGGTTATGGCAATCGTCCAGATAAAGAAGAAGATGGGCATGCAGAGCTTGCGGCCAATAACGTCATTAAGGGGATGAAAGAAAATTCACTTCCCCCCTTTATTGGAATAAGAATAAAGCCCTTTAACCAAGAGAGAGTCGAAAGATCTCTTCGAACTCTTGATATTTTTATTACCACGCTGATAAAAAAGGGGAAAAAAATACCTGAAAATTTTGTAATCACTTTGCCCAAAATCCAAATTGTAGAACAGGCAATTTGTTTTGAGGCCGCCTTGACCCATTTAGAAAAAAAATTAAAACTAAAAAATAAAACCCTCAAATGTGAACTCATGGTGGAAACTCCCCAGTCAATCATTGGCCCCGATGGAAATGCGCCACTGCGCTCTTTTGTCAATGCCATGAAAGGCCGCTGCACAGGTGCTCATTTTGGAACCTATGATTACACCGCCGGAGTAAACATCACTGCCAATTATCAAAGCATGATGAATCCAGTTTGCGATTTTGCCAAATCAGTAATGCAAGTATCACTAGCACAAACTCCAGTTTTTTTATCTGACGGTGCTACCAATATTATGCCAGTGGGAGGCCATCAATCGGTGCATGCTGCCTGGAAACTTTCATATCAACATATTCGCCACTCTCTTTCTACAGGATACTATCAAGGTTGGGATCTTCACCCAGCTCAACTACCTATTCGCTACACCGCCATGTATGCTTTTTTTTTAGAGTCCTTTGAGGCAACCTCAGAGCGACTAAAATCTTTTATCGAAAAAGCAGCACAAGCAACTTTATTAGGCGACGTATTTGATGACGCCGCTACTGGACAGGGCCTTCTAAACTATTTTATACGTGGTCATAGTAGCGGTGCTATTAATGACAGCGAAATTTTAAAGACGGGGCTCACCTTAGAAGAATTTCGCGCTCGATCTTTTTTAAAAATTTTAGAAAATCGAAAAAAACTTTAAACCTCGAGGCACCTAATGACTCAAGTAACAGCTGATAACCCACTAGGAATTTTGGCCATTGATCATTTAGAATTTACCTGTGACAACTTAAATTCACCAACTCAAGAAATATTTTACAAAATGGGCCTTGGCAAAACATTTATACATGAAGAATCGATCAGTGAACTCTACAGCGAAGGACAAGTTCGTTTTTTACTTACCGCTAATAACGATCCTAATTCACACTCCAGAAAATATTTTAAAAAACATGGAGAGGGCGTTTCAAAAATTTCTTTTTTAGTAGAAAGTGCCGAGCGAGCAGTTTGGGAGGCCCATAAACGTGGGGCCAAAGTTATTCAAAATCTAAAAGAAGAAAAAACGGAACAGGGGATTTTTAAAGCAGGAACTATTCAAGGTTTTGGCGATCTTCAAAATGAGTTTGTAGAAAGACCTGCCCAATATTTTAGGCCACAATTTACAATGGTTAAAACTGACCCAAAGAAGCGCCCACTCAAACAAAGAGTAGCGAGAATTGATCACCTCACAAACAATGTACCCAAAGAAGAACTTCGCAAATGGGTGAAGTTTTATACCAATATTTTTGGAATGAAAGTGACTCGCTATTTTGATATTAAGGGAGCAAAAACGGGACTTGAATCAGAAGTTGTTCAACTGGCAAATGGACAAATTATTATACCAATCAATGGGCCCTCAGATAATTCTGGAAAATCACAAATTCAAGAATTTCTCGATCTTCATAAAGGCCCAGGAGTTCAGCATATAGCTTTAACTACCGCCAATATTTTAGATACGGTAGATGACCTAAGAGAGCGTGGCATGAATTTTTTAAAAATTCCCAAAACCTATTATCAAGATATTCCCAGCAGAAATTTGCCTATCAAAGAAAAGATTGAAGATCTTGAACGCTTGCAACTTTTAGTTGACGGAGATGAAAATGGTTATTTGTTGCAAAATTTTTCTGATACTTATGTAGGTCCGCTCTTTTTTGAATTTATCGAACGCCATAATCACAACGGTTTTGGCGAAGGCAATTTTAAAGCTTTATTTGAAGCGATAGAGAGAGATCAAATAGAACGAGGGTATCTAAAGGTCTAGAGCTTGTTCTCATTTTCTCTAGTTTGCTTTGAGTATTAAATCTATCCTTTTAAGAAGCTCATTTCTTCTTTGAAGTAGCAACTTTTCTTTACTCGATAACATATTGATAATTTCCTGAGCAGAATAAGGAATATTTCGTTCTTTCGGATTGAAATCATAAATTGAGGCCCTTAAGGCATTCTCAGTCAAATAGGGAGAAATCTTTGCTCTCACAACTTGCACCATCTCAGATAATTTTACTGAAGTTAACTTAGTTAATAGAACATCTTTAAGAAGGGCCGCCATTTTTTTATTGATATATTTATCAAGCGCCAATTTTCGATCAAACTTGTTTTCCATAGAATAAAATAAAGTTCGATTAATCCGAGATTTCCAAAACATGTTATAGGGAGTTGGGTGTGGCCTGCTAAATAGCACATCTGTATCCCAAATCATCACTTTAAAATAAATTTTTCCTTGAGCATATTTTTCCGGATCAACATAAAAATAAATTTCATCACTATAGTCGCCATTTTGAAGAAGATTGTGAACACCTAAAAGAGTAAGATAACCATCTATGTCCATTTTCCATTTAAGCATTTTATAAAGTTTGTCTCCACCTTTATGTGAATGATTTTTTGAAGCGATCTTTACCAGAGATTTAAGATCACTAACAAATTCTACCTCTGGATTTTTGGCGATCTTTTCATTGTAAAAACGACTTTTAAATTTATAAAAGATGCCATTAGCACGTCCAGAAAAAGGTGTTTTTAATTCTTTTTTAAAGTAAGAATTTGGCGATTCCACAATGGTATACAATCCCCAATTGGCGTTATTAATTAAAAGTTCTGCGTAATCAAATTTAAGAGGAAACATTCCCAGATAATTAAAAATATTCATTCCAAGATGAGTATCAGTATAACCCTTATCTTCTCGCATGCTGACGAGATCAAATTTTTTAAATTTTTGTCCACTAAATGTAATTGAGTCTTTGAGATCGATACCTAAACATTTTCGAAAGACGATTAAGCAACCTTGGCCCCTTGTTTCCATTTCCGCTTGTTGATAGGGAGTATCTTGAGTCCCTACCTCCGGAGCAATAAATTGATGTCTTGTTCTGATATTAACTAAAGGGATATCTATTGCTAATTTACCTATATTTTCTTTATAAAATTCTTTATCACTATCGGCAATTTTCAAGAAGATCTTATTTGGAGCAGCGATTATTTCTAAAGAAAAGAGAAGAGTACAAAAAACAAACAATGTATTTTTTAAATTCATAATTTCTCCTGGCCTGGAACTTAAACCATTCAAAATGCCGATGTAGTAAATTATTAAATATTGAAAATTTTACTGGCATTTGCCCCTTGTTTTTAATCTCCGTTGTTATTCTTTCCTTGCGAGCATGAAGGATATTTTGAGAGAATAAGCACTTCCAACCTTCTAAAGGAAATTTATGTATAAACTAATTGCCCATTATAAAATTCCCAATGACAAAGGCGCTTTTGAAAAACACTACAAGGAAGTTCACACCCCGATCACCAAAAAAATCCCCTTGATCAAAGAGATTCGTATAAACAAAGTGTTTGGTGGCCCCACTGGCAAATCTGATTTACATCTCATTGCTGAACTTTGTTTTGCTTCAAAGGAAGATTTCAAATCGGCCATGGGCACACCAGAAGCTGCTGCCTCTGGTGCTGATTTAATGTCATTTGCTAAAGAAATTGTCTCAGTTCATTTTGCCCAAGAAGAAATTGTAAAACCCTAGGAATATATGACTTATCAAAATATTATTTTACACTATCCCTACTCTCCTCTCGGAATAACCGCCCCTCATGTAGCAGTGATCCAACTTAATCGCCCAAAGGTGCTTAATGCTCTCTCTACAGATCTAATGAAGGAGTTGGTGAATTGCTTGAACACATGTGATGACAATCCAGAAATTCATACTATCGTTTTAACCGGAAATGACAAGGCCTTTGCCGCTGGAGCTGACATTGCAGAAATGGCGACAAGCACTCCAATCGATCAAATCATCGAACAGAGATTTAAAAGTTGGACGCTGCTGGGAATGATTTCAAAGCCAATCATTGCCGCAGTCAATGGATTTGCTCTAGGTGGCGGATGTGAACTTGCAATGAGCTGTGATTTGATTGTCGCCGGAGATACTGCAAAATTTGGCCAGCCTGAAATAAAAATTGGAACACTACCAGGTGCTGGAGGTACCCAAAGATTAACTAGGGCGATCGGCAAATCTAAAGCAATGTGGATGATTTTATCGGGAGAAATGATGGATGCCCAAAGTGCCTTGGAATCAGGACTAGTGGCCAAAGTTTTCCCCGCAGAAACGCTTTTAGCAGAGGCCGTTGAAATGGCAAAAATAATTGCCACAAAAGCTCCAGTGGCCATTCGCTTGGCAAAAGAGGCGGTCAATAAGGCCTTTGAAACAAGCTTAAAAGATGGCATGGATTTTGAGAGAAGAAATTTTTTTCTGACCTTTTCCTCTGCTGATCAAAAAGAAGGCATGCGTGCCTTTTTAGAAAAAAGAGAGGCGATATATAAAGGCAAATAACAGGAAAATATCATGAGTGATTTTTTAAAAGAAATAAAGAGTGGTGTCGGAGTAATAAAAATAAATCGGCCAAAAGTTTATAATGCCCTTACCAGAGATGCCAAACTAGAACTCATTTCAATGATACGAGAATTAAATAGAAATGAAGAAGTCAAAGCAATTATTTTAACTGGCGAAGGAAACGCTTTTTGTACAGGACAAGATCTCAACGATCGAACAATTCAAGGGAATGGCCCTTCAGTCGATTTGGGTTTAACTCTAGAAACAGAATGGAATCCACTGGTCATGTCCCTTCGTGAATCATCTAAAATAACCTTGGCGGCAATTAATGGAGTTGTTGCCGGTGCGGGAATTTCCCTGGCCCTGGCCTGCGATTTAGTAATTGCCAAACCTCAAGTTAAATTTGTCAGCGGTTTTTCAAAGATTGGACTTTGCCCCGACGCCGGTTCAACTATGATTTTTACCAATGCCCTTGGCCCTAAACTCGCTATGGAATTTTTTCTCTTCAGTTTGCCACTGTACTCAGAAGATTTAAAAGCTTGTGGCCTAGTCAATAAAATTGCCGAAGATTATTTAGATGAAAGTAAAAAGTGGGCGGGG
>JAHEZZ010000074.1 GCA_023250815.1 Bdellovibrionales bacterium | reverse complement strand
GCGCAAAAAATAATCTCTCATATTCATGGAAGGTGGAATAGCATTCTGAAATATTTAATTAAGGGCCAATAAATAAAAAAGGCCGATTGCTCGGCCCTCTTTAATAAAATGGGTATCTTGTCTCATCTTTAAAACTCTTGCGTTTCTCCATTCTTAAATCCAATTTTAAATTTCCGCTTTGAAGCAGCGGCCTTCTTTTCCTTAAGACGGACAGAGGGTTTTTTATAGTCTTGACGCTTGCGATATTCCCTAACTATACCAAATGATTCACACATTCTTTTAAATTTTTTTAAAGAACGTTCAAGTCCAAATTTATCATCAACGCTAACCTCTACACTCTGCGCCATGGTTACACCTCTTTTTTTCAAACATTATTTTCTCCAAAGAGGAGAAAGATACTAAAAAATGACCGTGTTAACCTAGGCCCAAAGAAAAAAAGTGTCAATAATCAGCTCTCAAATAAAAGAAAATCCAGAGCTATTAGAAAATCTTAGATATTTCATTAGCCAAATTAATAACCAGTCGTTATAAGTTTACCATACTCAAATTGGAGAAAAGCAAATGCTAAAAGAAAATCGACCATTTTCTCTTGTCTTTTTCCTACTATTTATTATTGCGACACCTCTCTTTGCCCAATCTAGTCCGCTTAATGATGACCTTAATTATTACCCCAAAGAATTTCTGAAATTGTTAGATCAAAAAGAATCAACAGATATCAAAGATTTAATTTATAAAATTTTACAAAATGCCCACCTAAAAAAAGTCGGCAGTAATGATCTTTTAATAAATAATTGCGGGGCCGCCAAAGAGGAAGAAAAATCAAACTGCTACCAGCAACAAGTTAACGATTATACATCTGCCAGAAAATATTTATTTGGAAAATTATATTTGATTAAAACATCTACGAGCATGGAAATTGAAGATGTTTATTGTCACAACAAAATTTCTATTGGTGTGGCACCAATGAATATTCCCTCGGATAAATTTATCAATTGCGAGCACACTTGGCCTCAAAGCAAATTTAATCCAAAATTTTCAACAGAAATGCAAAAAGGCGACCTTCATCATCTCTTTCCTTCTGACCCAGTTGCCAATGGCACTAGAGGAAATCATTTTTTTGGGGAAATACCTGGAAGAGCTCTCAAGAACTGTGAGACATCAAGTATCGGAAGTTCAACTTTAGATGGTGAAACTTATTTTGAACCTCCCAAAGAACATAAAGGTAATGTTGCCCGGGCATTATTTTATTTTTCTGTGCGCTACCAACTACCTATTTCCGATAAAGAAGAGGCGTTCTTGCGATCCTGGAACAAAGAAGATCCAGTTGATCAGGCAGAACAAGATCGCAATGATGAAATCTATAAAATCCAAGGAAACCGCAACCCTTTTATTGATTTCCCTGAACTATCTGAAGAAATTTCTGATTTTTAAAAATAAAAACGAGAACACGCCCTAGAAAAGTGTTTCGGGATTCATATTTCGAATGACGTCGTGTACGCCTTCTAAAAATTTTCCGCCTAACTCACCGTCTATAACTCGATGATCATAGGTATGCGTTCCATACATCATAGATCTCACTGCCATTGAGTCATCTTTCATAACAACTACTCTTTTTTGTATCACTCCAGAGGCATAAATTGCAGCTTGTGGTTGCAAAATGATCGGTGTCGCAAATAAAGTTCCAAAAGATCCAACGTTGGTATAGGTAAAAGTTCCGCCAGTAAGATCATCCATCGTCAATTTTTTATTGCGTGCTTTCTTGGCCAAAGAATCTATCGCCCTGGCAAGCCCAATTAGATTTAAACTATCTGCACTTTTAACTACCGGAACAACTAATCCATTGCCTGGAATGGCCACCGCAAAACCAAAATTAATATCTTTTTTAATTACTACATTATCACCATCAACAGAAGAATTTACCATGGGAAACTGTTTTAATGCCTGAATGAGCGCAAAGGCAATAAAAGGCGTGTAAGTAAGATTGAATCCTTCTTGATTTGAAAAATCATTTTTAACTTTCTCGCGAAATTTTACCAAGTGGGTGAGATCAACTTCCGAAATAGAATTAACATGGGGTGAAGTCAATTTTGATTGCACCATATTTCGTGCAATTGTTTTTCGCAAATTATCCATTGGTATAATTTCCACTCTTCCCGAAGGAGTGGGCCTAGGAACAGTCTCCTGAGTAGATGGCGTTTGAAAATTAGAAGTTGTTTTTGCCCCAGATTGTTTAGCAATAAATTTTTCTAAATCTGCTTTGTTAACTCTCCCCCCTGCTCCCGATCCTGAAACACTAGTCAATTGATTTAAATCAACTCCAGCTTCCTTTGCCATGGCCTTAACTAAAGGAGTATAAAAACGTCTTTCACTCTCTTTCAAAATGCTGGGCGCCGGCGCCACTGATACCGAAGAAGTTGGAGCTTGGGAGCTCGACTCTATCTCTACTTTCGATTTCGCAACTGCTTGTGAAGTAGTATTTAAAATTGCAGCATTGACATCATCATCGATCACCGCAATTTTTTTATTAACATCTACGGTATCACCTTCTTTAAAAAAAAGTGCCGTAATCCTGCCTTTCATCGGGGCAGGAATTTCTGATTCAACTTTGTCAGTAGAAATTTCCAGAAGAATTTCATCTAACTCAATTTTATCAACCACTTTCTTATGCCATTTGGTAATGGTTTCCGTGGTTATTGATTCCCCCATTTGAGGCATCACTACATCTATCTTCGCCATAAATTCTCCTCTAATTAATAATTAAGTGCGCGCCCCTTGGCCGCCATTACTGCCTCGGCCAACCATTCGCCCAAAGTAGGATGAGGGTGTACCGTCGCAAAAATTTCTTCATCAATTCCCTCCATTGTTTTAAAGAGAGCATACTCATGAATCATTTCTGTCGCCTGTGCCCCAACAATATGTGCACCCAAAAGCTCGCCGTGTTTCCCCATCAAAACTTTTATAAAACCATCTTTCTCATTACTCGCTACTGCTTTTCCGTTGGCAACAAAAGGAAGCTTACCAACAGTGTATGCGATTCCTTTCTCCTTCAACGCTCTTTCAGTATAACCCACACTGGCCACCTGTGGTTGGCAATAAGTACAGCCGGGAATATTCATTTTATCTAGAGGGTGTGGGTGCTTATTTGCCAAATGTTCAGCGGCAATAACTCCCTCATGGGAAGCAGCATGGGCAAGGAGAGGGGGCCCACTGACATCCCCAATTGCATAAATAGTTGGGACTGAAGTCTGATAGTTTTGATTTACTAAAACAAAACCTTTATCGTTTTTTATACCTAAGGCCTCAAGACCTAAGTTTTCAATATTTCCAGTCATGCCTACAGCAATTAAACCTAACTCAAATTTATATTCAATTTTTTTCCCAGCTTCTACAGCAGTAATCGTAACATCATTGGCGTTTGATTTGGCCTCGACTTTCTCCACCCCTAAAGACATTTTAATTCCATATTTTTTGTAGGCCTTCTCAATTTCTACTGATGAGTCTTCATCTTCAATAGGCAGTAAATGTTTTTGAAGTTCAAAAATATGAACCTCAACTCCAAAGGCATTCCAAAAATAAGCAAACTCAACTCCTATTGCACCGGCCCCAATGATACCAATTGATTTGGGCAATTTTTCTAATTTCACCGCCTCCCAAGCACCGATCAATCTTTTTCCATCTTGGGCCAGACCTGGAAAAGTTTTATATTTCGCTCCAGTTGCTAGAATAATATTTTTAGCACCGATAGTATCTGTGTGACCTTTTGAGCTTTTTATTTCGACAGTGTTGGCGTTTTTTATAAAACCTTTTCCTTCAAAAACTTCAATCTTGTTTTTTTTCATCAAAAAAGAAACACCCTTAGAAATGCGGTCGGCAATTTGATTGGCGCGAAGAACAGCTTGAGTTCCATCCAAACTTTTAAGCTCGACGTTGATACCTAAATCTTTAAGATCTTTTATTTCATGAACAGAGTGGGCCGATTTTAAAAGGGCCTTTGTAGGGATACAACCGCTGTTAAGACAAACACCGCCAAGTTTATCGGCCTCAACCAAAGCAACTGTCTTTCCAAGCTGAGAAGCGCGAATAGCACCTATATAACCCCCAGGGCCACCGCCAATTACCACTACATCAAAACTTTTCATAAATAACCCTTAAATTAACTTTGCAAAAATATTAAAAAACTTATAGAAATCACTAATTTGTAAAATTGAGAGAGGCCCTTGTCAATGAAAGTTAGAAAGCATTAGGTGATAAATTCTGCCAATATACCAGATAACGAACTGGACATCCTGCGAACCTATTTTCCAAAAGGGGTTGTTGCGCTTGATCTTGAGACTACTGGACTTTCTCCACTCATTGACAAAGTTATAGAACTTTCTGCTATCAAGATCACCCCTCACAGTGTTGAAATTTTCAGTGAACTGATCAATCCCCAGATTCCCATTCCAGAGCACACAATAGCAATTCATGGAATTACCAACAGCATGGTAGCAAAGGCCCCCGAATCAAAGATCGTTTTTCCCAAATTTTTTGCATTTACCGAAAAACTTCCCATCATTGCCCATAACGCCAAATTTGATATTGGATTTTTAGTTTTTGGTTCTCATCAGTTAGGACTAGAACTCACTTCAGGGCAAGTCTATTGCAGTTGTCAGATGGCCAAAAAATGTATTTCTGGTGTGCCTAACCACAAACTCTCAATTTTGGCCGCTCATTTAGAAATTGATCTTCTCAATCATCACCGTGCTTTTGATGATGCTCTGGCCTGTCTTCGAATTTATGCTAGATCTTTGCTCTCCTGCAATCAAGAAAAAATCCAGTTGGCACTAAAAGAATCTTTTCAATTTAAGATTGATGATTTTAAAAAATTAAAAGAGGATGGCCCCTCCTCAAAAAAAATAAGTTCAGAAGTATTTGAACAATTGAAAAAGGCCGTGACAACTCAAGCTCCCATTAAAATTCGATATTCTGGTGGTTCTTATAAAAATGAGCTTCGTCCAATAAGGCCAATTTCTCTACTGCCTCTTCCCGGAGGCGACGTATTATATGCCCTTTGTCTTTTGAGCAACTATCATAAATCCTTTGCACTTCATAAAATTAAAGAAGTAGTATAGATCTGATGAGTATGTTTGCTAAAATTAAAAATTTTTTATTTCAAGACCTCACCTATCGCTTTCAGCAATTCATAATTATTATCGCTCATTTAATTTTGCTCAACTGGATGATCTATGCCCTTCGCTTGGCCGGTGGACTAAAGTTCACAACCGTGATGATCCACTTTTTAGGAATGGGCCTATACGGAGCAATCCTGATTTATGGCACTTCCTGGTGGGCAAAAAAGCGTTACCAAAATGAAATCAATGATTCTCAATCTGAGCAAGCATGAATCCCTCTTTAGATTTTGAAAATAGCGAGGATGATTGGAAAAAATCTCTTAGATCGGCACTTAAAAACAATTCTGAATTAAACGCTTATTTTAATCTGTCAATAAACTGCTCATACCCTCACTTTATTCCAATCAAGCTGGCAAAAAAAATAAAAAAATCCGGGCCAAACTCTGCTTTGTGGAAACAATTTGTTCCTGATGAATTAGAAAACTCCTCGCTTCAAGAAAAAGGCCATATTGATCCAATAGGAGATCAATTACATCATAAGTCTGCTCAACTGATTCACCGTTATAAAAATCGGGCGCTTTTTTTGCCAATTACAGCATGCCCAGTTATTTGTCGTTATTGTTTTCGAAAAAATGAACTAGATTTAGAAAATTTTGAAGGTGACTTATTTATTCCTGATCGAGAAAAAACCCTCAACTACTTACAAGAACACCCAATGATTGAGGAAATTATTTTTTCCGGAGGTGATCCTTTAATCATGAATAATGAAAAAATTGAAAGTTATCTGCAATTATTTTCAACCATAACAAGTATCAAATACATTCGTTTTCACAGCAGAGTTCCGGTTATTCTGGCAGAAAGAATTACTCATAAATTAGTAGCGCTATTTCAAAAATTTTCTTGGCGCTTTACTTTTATTTTCGTCATTCATTGCAATCACCAAGAAGAAATTGACGATGAAGAAGAGGCGGCCATTTTAAAACTTGCTGAATGTTCGCAACTACTCTCACAAACTGTTTTACTAAAAGGAGTCAATGACGATTCTCGTACGCTAAGAGATCTTATTCTCAAGTTGCAAAAACTTAAAGTACGCCCATACTATCTTCACCACCCGGACAAGGTAAAAGGCGGTATGCATTTTTATTTGGAAAAATCGACAGGACTAATCATATACAAGGAATTGCGCCAATTAATTCCTGGATGGATGCTTCCTCATTATGTTGTTGATGATCCTGAAGGTTCTGGAAAACAAGCAGTCGAAAATTTTTTTTATACCCATCACGTTTGAGTTTTCCGTATCGAAAAACTCAATACTACGAGTGGTATGCCCGCAGCGGTTTACTTGAAAAGCAAATTGCGAAGGGTATAAAATCATAAACGAAGCGATGTTCCAATCCATCATTCTGCCGATCTTTTGTTTGACAAGTGAAGGGCCCGACTTTATTGTTAGCGACTCAAATCACACTTTGCGGGTGTAGCTCAGTTGGCTAGAGCGTCTGCTTGCCATGCAGAAGGTCGAGAGTTCGAGTCTCTTCACCCGCTCCATTTCATTACTAAAGTTACAAACAAATTTTTGAAGAGAAACGACCTTCCGGTCCGATGAATGCTTTGGCATTCATCAGTCACCCGCTCCATTTCATTACTAAAGTTACAAACAAATTTTTGAAGAGAAGTGACCTTCCGGTCCGATGAATGCTTTGGCATTCATCAGTCACCCGCTCCATTTATGGTCGCTAATGGTTCTTTTGCTGCGAAAAAACATGCGAGGTTTTCCCTCGCATGTGCTTTATTTTTCTAAAGTTTTTGAACTGATTAACTTTAACATTTCTGAGTATATTGACGATGAAATTCCGATGCTATCACCGATCAATTGCTTGATGCGAATTGCTTTAGGAAGGGCAAATCGGCCAAAGATATTGGTAAAAAGAGAGGCCGGTATAATTCCTCTTTTAAGAAATTGCTCTCTTACTTGTTCAAACGTACTTAACTCTTCTTCTTCAGTGATCACTTCTATTCGTCCTACTAATACTCTTACCAAATTAATATTGGAATTAGCATCGGTAGAATGAACGTTAAGTGGCAAAATGCGATTCACTTCACTTCTTGGTAAAATATAAAAGATGCGAAGGCCTGGAGTTTTAAAATAACTTTTCTCCCAGGTATTTACTAATGCTTGCGACTCATCTTCAAAAAGACCAGTTCGCACTAATGATTTTACCAATAAATCTTTTGATTTTTGAATATAATCGTCAGTCAGAGTAGTCAATGAATGAGTAAAAAAACTCATTTTATCATTACCCCTAAGCTCTCCCATATTAATAATTTGTCCTTTTTGCCCATCAGTTTTTAAAACAAAAACATCAGGGATTAATTCAGTTGAAAGATTGTGAATGCTTACTGTTCTAAGATGTGAAGTAACTTTTATATGAGCATCAAAATCAGCAACTCCTCTGTAAAAAATAAATTTTTCATGATGGCCTTGATCGTCAGTAATCACATTTGCGTTTGTAATTCTAGATGGCGCCCAAATACTTTTACTGGTAATCTCTGGAATATTTTCTAAGGAATTAGGAGATTCAAGTGTTACATGAAAATCAAAATGAGATGGGCCAAGAGTATTGGCATCTTCTCTTTTTGGTGTAAATGATTGAGCGTCAGGATACCACTGGGAAATAAGACCTTGAGGAAAATCAATTGTCACATCAACTTTTGTCCCAGGATTTCCATAAAAATAAATCACAGGTGTTTCCATTTTTTGAGTTACACCATGATCAATTGGATTTAATGGCAATTGGTCGACGGCCATAAAATTAAAATCATTGTACAAAACACAAGGTTCACCTTTTCCGCAAAAACGTCGATGAGGAAGTGGCATACGTGTGGGGCCGGCGATATTGTAAACAAAAGAAGGAAGCGGCTCCTCTTCAAGATGAAGCCCTTCAAGTCTCTCGCCTTTTGAATCCATCACGGAGGTAAATGTACCCCATTCGTGCACCGTAAGATCAGCAAATGCTGGTAAACTAAAAAGTAAAAACGGCAATAATTTTTTCATAATATCTAAGCCTAAATAATTTGGGCCTCCTCCTGTTTTCTTTTTACCTGGTCTTGCTAATTAAAGTAAGTGCATGCACTACGGGGTCGTCATGCACAATTTGCACGACTCTAGAAGACATGCAAAATATAAAATAGTAAATATCTAAATATTAAATTTGAAAGACCGTTTTTTTGTTTATATATGCACCTGCACAACATCCAATTAAGGGTGATCAACAATAAGGAACCTCTATGAAAAAGATTATTCTAGGAACTTGTACCTTGATAGCGTTAGTAACATCTGCAAACTCCATGGCCGCTTCAATTGAATGTTTTAATAAAAAAACAAACAAATCAGTGCTCAATCTTTTCGACGATTCAGGATCGGTAACAACTGGCGAACTCAAGTTTGGCAAAAGTGTCTACGATCTTGGAAATTTAGAATCAGGACATGGCTACTCTTATTACTACGGCCAATACCTTCTTATTTCAGAGACCATCAACTTAAATCAAGTTGAAGTAGTAGCAGTAAGTACTAAAAGCAATTATTTTGAAGGGAAAATTTCAGTTACTTCTCCTGATAATCAAAATGTTCTTCTGCAAGTTTATTGCCGAGAGTAATATCTTGCTGACGCTGAAATGTTTCTTACAATCCCCCTAGAAACAAAAAGTCAGAAGTTATAAAACTTTAATCCCTGATTTAATGAGAACCTGTATGGCCAAATTTAGCGTGTCTTTTTTAACAAGAACATAGTCGGTGTCAAAAGTAGAAATAGAAAAAATACTGATGCTATTTTCCGCAAGGGGCTTGGCGATAGAAGCAAGAATTCCGGTTAACCCGAAATCTAAAGGCCCTTTTACCTTAAAGCATCTCCACTCGCGCTCACATTTAATTTTTTCGGGAACGCTGGATTGCTCGCACACAATAGAAAGTTCTTCAGAAGTTTTAGAAATAGAATAGAAGTTTGCAGTCAATGCCCATGCAGGAATATTTTCATTTGAGCTTAACTTACAAACGCAGAGTGTTTGAGGGAGAACTTCAAGTTCTAAAGGTTTATTTTTCATTTGAGAATAACTCCCTAGGCAACGGGCCTTGCTCAGATTTCATTAGGATATGGCGCTAATTGTGGCCTACCTTTCAAGATTTTTCGAAGATTACGTGATTTGCCTTTTCTCCACTCGCATTTTCTTTCACGGAGTAGCCTAATTTTACGAGATCCAGTCCGGCAAAAAGATTTTCACCTGCACCTAACAGTTTTGGAGAAACAGCAAGATGCATATAATCCACTAGACCTTTAGATAAATATTGTCGAATCACTGAGACACCGCCGTTTAGACGAATATCTTTTCCGGCCGCGGCCTCTTGCGCTTTTTTGAGTGCGGATTCAATTCCATCCGTGACGAAATAAAATATGGTTCCGCCTTCCATTTCAATAGGCCTACGTTCATGGTGGCTTAGGACAAAAACAGGCGTATGGTAAGGGGGATTAGGCCCCCACCATCCTTTCCACTCTTCATCTTTCCATGATCCACGAATGGGGCCGAACATATTGCGGCCCATGATATTTGCCCCAATTCCTTCAAATCCTTGTGAGGCGAATTTATTATCGATGCCGGTGGTACCGCCGGGCCGGCCTATCATTTTATTGAAGGTGAGTGTCGGGAAGACCCATTCATGTATGGTCATGCCATTGTGGCCCAATGGATTCTCAAGATCTTGATTCGGGCCTGCTCCATACCCATCCAAGGACAATGAAAAACTCTCAATGCGTAGGCGGCCCATATATTCTCCAAGCTAAAATATTATTTAATACTACATATTTTTTTAGTTTCCATCCACCTTAAAAAGTACCAA
Source organism: Bdellovibrionales bacterium (assembly GCA_023250815.1). Classification (GTDB taxonomy): domain Bacteria; phylum Bdellovibrionota; class Bacteriovoracia; order Bacteriovoracales; family Bacteriovoracaceae; genus JAHEZZ01. The sequence goes on along the minus strand of JAHEZZ010000074.1, from coordinate 2,453 downwards.
AAACGGTGCCGACCTACTTTTTGTTAAAGATGGAGTTATGACTGGCCTTGGTCTAAATTATTTTTCTTAGTTATACTCCTCACGTTTGAGTTTTCCAGTATGGAAAACTCAGTATTACGAGTGGTATGCCCGGACAGTTTACTTGAAAAGTAAACTGGTAGCGGTATAAGCAATTTTTTTATTTAAATCTGATGGCCTCGCCAAATTCCAATTTAGATTTTAATTCCAAATTATTATCGACAATCACTGATTCCCCTGCTGGAATTTTGTTTCCCTGATTATCCCATTTCACATACTCCATAATATAATTTTGGGCAACCAAAAGAACAAAAGCATTAGGGTTTGATTTGCTCACTTGATCGATGTGAGATTTTACGAACGAAATATATTCTTCGTTAGATAAATTGACTGGACGCTGATAAGTTCTAAAGCTAGATGCCTCATCTGCTTTGTTAAATTCTCCTCCAACAATATCGTAAGCTTTTTCAATTTCAATTGTGCCCACATATTTTTCAGGAACAAGACTTTTACTTTGGGCCTTGTTAAAAAAATCCCAATGTAAATCAGCATACCCTTGGCCTTCAGCTGTTGCTCGGTAGGTTTTATAACTCGCTTCACTTTCGTATTCCACCAAGGCAACTTCTGATGGCAATCCCTTTTCGACTAAATCACTTTTAATCAAAGCAGGGTAATAAGAAAAAAGTTTGGCCGAAGTTTCCGCCAATTTGCCAGTTGCCGGAAGAAGCCCAGAATTTAATCCTGTTTGAAATTGCTCAGCGGTTAAGTCCACTCTTTTTTCCCCACGCCAAAAGCGCAGATAAGAAGCATCGGCATTAGTACTTAAAAAAATCAAGGTCAAAAGGTTCAAAGCATTGGTCATTTTCATAAAAATCTCCTTAAAGATTGGTTGAATGCCTTATCCCAGATAATTTGATATTAAACAAATCGAATGATATAATATATGATATCATTAATTTTAATATGAAAGATAATAACTTAAATTTACTCAAAATTTTCGATATTTTAGGGCATGAATTGAACCTTTCAAAGGCCTCTAAAATTTTAGGCATAGGTCAACCAGCTCTCAGTCATTCTTTACAACTGCTTCGAGAGGAGTTTAACGATCCGCTTTTTGTAAGAGCGCAAAGAGGTTTAGTGGCCACCGATAAAGCAATAAAACTTCTGCCTCTAATCCGCAAAGCACTGGAAGGCCTAAGTGAGGTTTATCAACGAGAAGCGGCCAGTGACTTTAAAAAGCTAGAAAAAAACTTTACTCTGGCCTCCACTGGCTATTTTGAAATCAGAGTAGTTGAAAAATTAATGAATGAATTGCAAAGAGAAGCGCCTCAAATTTGTCTGCAAACCAGATCTCTTCAAGGCGAGTTTCCCAAAGGTGAATTAGAAACCGGAGAAATAGATTTGGCGATCGCCGCCTATTTTAAAAAACTGCCAAAAACTTTTAAAGTAAAATCGCTGGGAATAGATCCCCACGTTTGTGTCTGCAGAAAAAAAAGTCCCTATCTCAAAAGCAAACAAACCCTAAACGATTATCTCGCCTTTGATCATGTCAAAATCGATATACCTCCAGGTCAAAAGGCCACCATCGATTTAACTTTAGAAGAACTCAAGAAAAAACGAAAGATCGTGGCCTATATCTCAAATTTTTTTACTCCTCCGTTAATCGTTGCCGCCAATAATGTTCTCCTCACCTGCCCAGAAACTCTTGCGAAAAGCTACTGTCAATATTACGATCTGGAAATGACAGAACTCCCCATCAAAACTGCTCCCATCGAAATCAAAATGGTCTGGCACCAGCGAAACCACAACGACAAATTCCACCAATGGATGCGAAATACCGTTTCCAACATTAATTAGTGGAATTGGTATTATTGATTATAATGAAATGTAAACTATAGAGGGATTACAAAGCTGTATTGAAGTATCTGGTCTTATCTGCTATTTAAATACTCTCTTAATATTTAAGGAGATTGAAATGAGTAGATTTTTTGTTCGCTATATAATCCTCGCAGCTGGAATTTTAGGTTCGCTTCATACTTATGCTGCCAATAAATTTACCATCGAACCTTTTAATATCGAGATGACGATTGAGCATGGTAACATCAGGGTTGCACGGCCGGAAATGATTGTTTACTGCTCGAAAACGGAAGGTTGGTACGAACCGTCACAGACACTCTCATCCACTCAAGTCAATATCCAGTATGATATTAAAGTTATTTCGCCAGGCATGTCCAGACTGGTTATTATGAATGAGAAGGAGCAAAAATTTCAAAATCCTTATGGCACTTTTGGGCGAAAAGAATGCCACGTGACTCTGTCTGTAGTTGTAGAGGACCCTCAGTTTCTGGACCCTCGGAGAAACTCATTCGTCGGAAGTTTACCTCGCCCATACTTGTTTAGCAGAATGTTTTATTCATTTAACGCAGACCGGGAAC
>JAHEZZ010000217.1 GCA_023250815.1 Bdellovibrionales bacterium | reverse complement strand
AGTGAAGGCCCTAAAAGGCAATGAAAAAAAATCTTGAGAATTTTCACGATAATATTGACTGAAGTATTGCCCAGATGGAGCGGCGACAAAAATTTCTAATTGATAATCATTATTTTTTTTCAACGATTCAATTAACCACTTTAATGAAAGTGGGCCACCGCCAATATCAGCGCGAGAAGTGATATACAAAATTTTCTTTTGAGTTTCATTCATAATGCGTTATCTTGATTGTGCCAAAGAATAATAAGGTTGTCATGAAATCAGAAGACTATTTGCCAACTCATCCAGAAATAAAAAAAAATGAAGCAATTGCCCTTCGTATAGATGACATTGGGGCGAGTTCTAAGTTTTTTGAAATCTATTCTAAAAAAGGCAAAGGTCTAGGAAACTTTTTATTTCTTAAACTTTTGCCAGGACTTCGCGCCTGGGGGCCTTACCGCGAAATGAAGGCCAGTGAATGGCAAAGTATCATTCAAATTTTGCGAAGTGAAAATGCCAAACTTACTGTAGCAATAACTGCTTCATGGGTAGACTTTTCAGGAACACTCATTCCCTTTCCAACAAAATTTCCCGAAGAGGCGGCCGCCATAAAGTCCGGCGTAAATGCCGGAGTTTTAGAAATTGCTATTCACGGACTTACTCACTGTCAAATAGAAAACCATTCTTTTCGCCCAAAACTTTTTCGAGGTAATCGTCAATTTCACCGAGAATTTCTTCCCCATTTGCCTTATGAATGGCATTTAAAAAATTTAACCCAAGCTAAGAAAATACTCGATGAGTATTTTGAATTTAATATTGACCTTTTGATTCCCCCAGGAAATTTATTCAGCGACAACACCACTCGGGCCTGCAATCAACTGGGAATTAAACTAATTAATTGTAAAACAAAAGAATCCCAATCTGAAAATGTAAAAATTATTTCCAATCGCAATGTTTTTGCATTTCATGACAAGGAAGTTGTAGAGTTAGGTGTAAAGTGGCTTCACAATCATATTTTAAAAATTAAAACTGACGGACATCATTTCTGTTTCGTCAGCGATCTAGCAAAAAAGAGCAACTTATGACATTTATTTCTTTTAGAAGAGAATTGCTGGATAAAAAATTATTAAAGCATTCCCTTTTGCTCAATTTAAAAGTTGGCGAAATTTTAGATATTGGCGGAGTCAAGAAAAGACGAGGTCAATTTCAAATTCCTAGTCACCTTCTGCCTCATTGGAAAACGCTTAACAACGATAAAAAAACATGTCCCGATATTTTATGCGAACTTCCTCTGATAAAAGCAAGCAATGAAAGTTTTGAGCAAATTTTAATGACTGAAGTTTTAGAATATGTTCCCGAGTTACAAACTCTTATTAAAGAATGTCACAGGGTCTTAAAAAATAAAGGAATCATCACTTTAAGTTTTCCCTTTTTGTCACCTCTGCACGGGGACTCTCACACTGACAGCTTAAGATTAACACACACTTATTTTGAAAAATTAATTTTGCCCTACTTTCATGTATTAGAAATGTCTCCTATGGGCGGGCCACTTTTAGTGTGCTTCGATGCCATTAAAGGCGAGTGGATAACTCATGGAAAAAACAAATGGTGGCAACGTCTCTGGTGGAAGCAATTCAGTCTTTTTAAGCATATACTTATGGCCCTGGATGTCTATTTTTTCCCTAATCCCAAGGCGTCTACCACTGGTTTTTGGTACGTCCTAAAAAAGATCTAAAGACTTAAATAGAGTCACCCATTTTTTTAAGCACAAAGCTGTGTCTCTTTTTGACTTTGTTTTTATAAAAATAATCACTTTGGTACTCAGGAATAAGATCTTTTTTTTGAAAATATTTGAGCAACTGACGTTTGTTAATTCTCAAGGGATGAGTGCCTTCAACATCCTGATCGATATGATGCAAATATATTTTACCGCCAATTTTAAGTTTAGAATAAATATTATCTAAAATCTGTTCTGGCCCATAAGTATGATTTAAAACGTTGTGACAAATAACATAATCAAAAAATTGATCCTGATAATATTCGCCAATATTTTCGGCGGTTAATGAGCAAAAATCTTTGCATAATTTTGAAAAAAGCGAGTAATAACCCATTTTCTGATCAAGCAATTTAAGTAGCGGGTCCTCCAGATAATATTCTAACCCCTTATCTTCTACATAGGGTAAAAGATCTGCAAAGATGCCTGAAGCAATATGTAAAACTTTTTTATGGCGAAGATCTTCCTTGAAAAATAAATTTAAAAAAGGATAATTTACTTTTTCGTACTGCTCTGAATACTCAAGCGCACGACCTAAAATAAATTGCTTTTGTGCAGCCGTTGAATCAAAAGCTCTATTATCAAAATATTGGGGGTTTTCTTGAAAGTATTTCCATTGCACCTCTGAAGCCTTAGACCAATTTTTTTGGGCAACAGAAGGAATAGCTGTTGGCCCAAATAAATCGGCCAATTCCCTAAAAGATTTTTTAATTAATATTTTTGTAAAGTTTTTCATTTTAAAACCCCATTGCCTTTTCTCCACCAACAAAAACGTCCAAACGAAATAAAAAAACTCATATAACTTTGAATTAAACACACAATACAAATTCCCACACCATGATAGGTCTTCACTAAAGGGTATATTAGCAGTGAGTTTATAAACAGTTGAATATAACCCGAGTAAACATAATATTTATTATCCTCTAACACAATTTCTCGCTGCTGAAAGGTGCTTCCTGCAATCCTCGGCGGAATGGTAAAACTCATCAGCTGGGCCATAAAAACCGCCCCGGTATACTGAGCTCCAAATACCAAAGGTATATATAAGGGAGCCGCAGCAGCAAGCAAGCAAGCAAATAACATACTCGCTAATAAAAAAGCTACAGAATATAATTCCATTTTTTGAGCAAAATGTTTGCCTCCTTTCGACAACCATTTTTGCAAGGGGGCAGAAATAATAATTTTTGCGTAATCTTTAATTTTATCTGGAAACTTTGTACCATTGCTAAAGTTGGCGAGTTCTACTGGTGACAAATGATATAAAAAAGAGGGCTGGAAATTAGTCACAATCGAGCTGGCCATATTATAAAACAAAATACGAATCCCTTCGATTTTTAGATTTTTATTAAAATCAACTTTTTTATCTTTTTCGATTTCAGAAATGACCCGCCTTAGCTGCAGTTGACCATAAAGCATTTGCACAAAACGTGAAAGCATATAAGAAATAATAACCCACATCGGATTTCGAGTGAGAAACAAAGTGAGCACGCTTGAAAAAAACAAAATACAAGAAAAAATAAAACGATACTTAAATAATATTTTAAATTGATTAAAACCCAATAAGGTATGCTCAATTCGCTCTAGGGCACAGAGGGGGAGGCTGGCAAAAATCAAATAATATATAAAACTATTTTCCAATTTATAGAGATTAAAATGCTGAGAAATATAAAGCGCAAAACTCAAAAAGAGAGCACCACAAATAGTAAATTTGAGCATCCGTCTAAATGCCCTTTTAATAAAGGAAATATCATTTATTATTGCCGCCTTATTTAACATTGTATCGTGACCAGGAATGGTCAAAAAAGAAAAAAGACCCTGCATAGAAAAGAAATAAGGATATAATGCCATTTTTTCTTTTGTCAGGAGGTGGGCCATAATGATGGTTATCGAAATGGACACTCCGGCCTGGAAAAAATTTGCGACGGTATTAAGTGATGCCCCCCCACCTAAAAAATCTTTTCTAAAATTAATAAATTTTTGTCCGCCTTTAATCTTGGAAA
>JAHEZZ010000073.1 GCA_023250815.1 Bdellovibrionales bacterium | reverse complement strand
GCTGATCATTTTATGTTCAATCGGTTCATCTTCTTCCATACCTAAAGTATGCATGAATTTTTGGATGCGATCAGATCCAAAAATTCTCATCAGATCATCTTCTAAACAAAGGAAAAATTTTGAATGCCCGGGATCCCCTTGGCGCCCTGATCTTCCTCTTAATTGATTATCAATTCGTCTTGATTCATGTCTTTCGGTGCCCAAGATAAAAAGTCCGCCAACTGCTACAGTTTCTGGTGTGAGTTTAATATCAGTTCCTCGTCCGGCCATGTTGGTGGCGATCGTCACAGCTCCAAATCTTCCCGCTTCAGAAATAATGATGGCCTCTTTTTCGTGTTGTTTGGCATTCAGCACTTCGTGGGGGACAGTTTCTTTTTTTAGAAGCTGAGAGATCAATTCAGAATTTTCAATGGAAATAGTTCCCACTAAAACTGGTTGTCCCTTTTGATGAAGTTCTTTAATTAATTTAACCACCGCTCGGTATTTTCCTGCTTTATTTTTATAAATAACATCGGCCTCATCAATCCTCACCATGGGCATATTGGTGGGGGCCACTACCACATCAAGTTTATATATTTTTTGAAATTCTTCGGCCTCAGTGTCGGCAGTTCCGGTCATGCCCGCTAATTTTCCATAGAGTTTAAAATAATTTTGGAATGTGATGGAGGCCAGCGTTTGGTTTTCGCTTTTTATTTCCACTCCTTCTTTGGCCTCTACTGATTGATGTAGGCCGTCTGACCAACGAGAGCCTTCTTTTAAGCGGCCGGTGAACTCATCGACAATAATAATTTTTCCGTCTTTTAAAACATAATCGACATCTCTGGCAAAAAGATGATGGGCCTTTAGGGCCTGATTTAAATGGTGGAGAAGTTCGGAATGTTCCATATCAAAAAGGTTATCGATTTTGAGAATTTTTTGCACACGATTAAGTCCGTCGTCAGTAAAAACTGCTGAACGAGATTTTTCATCAATGGTAAAATCGGTGATTTTCGTCAATTGGGGCATGACTTTGTTGGCGACGTGATAAAGATCGCTTTTTCCTTCGCTAGGCCCAGAAATCAAAAGCGGGGTTCTCGCTTCGTCGATTAAAATAGAGTCAACCTCATCGACAATACAAAACTCATGTCCTTTTTGCACATAATCTTCGAGGGCAAATTTCATATTGTCCCGTAAATAATCAAAGGCAAATTCGTTGTTTGTTCCATAGGTAATATCGCTGCTGTAGGCCTCTTGTCTTTCAATATCTGAGAGATCATGCACGATGCAACCGACTGTCAGTCCTAGCCACTGATAGAGCACGCCCATTTCTTTTGAATCGCGTTTTGCTAAGTAGTCATTGACAGTCACCAGGTGGGCGCCTTTTTTTTGTAAACCATAAAGATAAAGGGGCAAAGTCGCTGTTAAGGTTTTTCCTTCACCAGTTTTCATCTCGGCAATTTTTCCCTGAAATAAAACCATGCCTCCCATCAGTTGCACATCAAAGTGGCGCATTTTAAGAACTCGAGTTGAGGCCTCTCTCACAACGGCAAATGCCTCCGGCAAAAGACTATTTAAACTTTCACCTTTTTCAATTCGCATGCGAAAATGGGGTGTTTTTGCTTTTAATTCGTCGTCTGAAAGTGAAGCAAATTTCTGCCCCCATTCATTTATGATTTTAATAGTTGGCGCAAATTTTTTAATATCACGATCGTGTTTAGTTCCAAAAATTAGTCGAAATAAACTCATTTATTCTCCCGTTCCTTTAATCTAAAATATAATAAAGAGGGTCGACAGGTGTACCATTCACCCGTACTTCATAATGCACGTGAGGAGCGGTTGAATAACCGGTGCTGCCCACCCTGGCAATCATTTGTCCGCGCTTAACCACTTGTCCTTTTTTGGCAGTAAGGGTTTGAGCATGAGCAAATGCTGTTTCAATTCCATAACCATGGTCTAGTTGAATAAAAAGTCCAAAGCCTGGCTTATGGGCAGAATAAGTAACGATTCCATCAGCGGGGGCCATAATGGGTGTCCCATTTTGTGCCCCGATATCTAATCCTTCGTGCATTTTAATTCGATTGGAGTAGTGGCTTTGGCGAGGGCCATAGTAGCTGGTGATCCAGCCGCGAGTTGGGAGTAGTGTCGGAGTAGATTTTAGAAATGATTCTTTATCGAGTAGAAATTCGTCTAATTTATGAACGTCGACTTCCAAGGTTTTAATAAATTTTTTAATATTATTAAATTGATAATCAAATCGAGCAAAAGATTTTGCAAGTTCAAAACTCTGATGGGTGAGTTCTGACCATTCTTTGGTAATTGAATAGCCTGCTGCTAGGCCAAACTGTGCGGCCATTTTTTTTTCGTAGAGATTTTTTAAATTTTTGTAATTTTCACTGGATTCCATGAGATCTTCATTTTGAATTTCTTTGAGATGTCCATGATACTCTGGAAGTTTGGGCCATAAATCGGCAAAGGAAGTATCTTCTGTTTCAGTTTCGGGAATACGATCATTCTTAGCATAAGCTTCGGCAAGTCCCAGATGCAAAAAATTTTTGAAATTAAAAAAGGATTGTCCTTCCACTGGTTGCTCTTTGGTATTTTCTTTTTCGATTTTTTGCAAATCAATTTCTTGAGGAGAAAGGTCGGTGGGATTAATTTTTTCTTCATCTGACTGATCGGATTTCATGGCATCAAGTCCGGTAATTACTCGAAGCTTCCTCTCAAAAATGCGTATTCGTTCGAGATCGTCGGTAAGAGTATTGATCTTCATTAAATTAAGTTGGATCTGTTCCCTGAGTTGTCTATTTTCAATCATCAAATGTTTATTTTCGTACAGGTGGCCCAAAATTTTAACGTAATCGTAGGTCAAGATGCCAATGAGAAAAACTAAACCAATACTTAAAAAAACAGCGCCTCTAAAAATATTTCGCGGAATACGAAAAGATTTAACACCTTTTTCTCTTTCTGGTACAACCATGACGGTAATATAGCGATCCAAAAATACCCCGCAGCAAAATCAAATTCAATTTGCCATTCTACCTTGTAAAAAAACCTACGGCAATTTTCAATTACCCAGAAGATGCGAAGGTGAAGGCTCAACTGGAACCAGTATGGTAAAGATGTAATCCTGCGATTAGATCTTCTCTTGTGAAAATTCCGTGACTCAAAATATGACTGGTGACATTTTCCACTGGAGTGACATCAAAAGAAGGGTTGAATGCCGGGGCATTGGGCGCCCAAATAATTTTATGATCGCCAATTTTTACGCCTCGAACTTCTTCGGGGTCTCGATCTTCAATGGGAATTTGTTCTCCGCTTTGGCATTGAGGATCAATGGTGGAATAGGGTGCCACCGAATGAAAGGGGATTCCGTGGTGGCGAGCAAGCACGCTCACTGAATAGGTTCCAATTTTATTGGCGAAGTCGCCGTTTCTGGCGATGCGATCCGCTCCTAACATTACCCGATTTATTTTTCCTTGGCGCATAAGTACCGCGGCCATATTGTCGCAAATTAAAGTAAAAGGGATTTTTAATTTTTGACATTCCCATACTGTCAGTCGCCCACCTTGTAAAAGAGGCCTGGTCTCGTCGATATAGACATGAATTTTTTTCCCCCGCAAAAAAGCGTAGCGAATAGCTCCCAGTGCTGTTCCTATACCAACAGTCGCAAGTCCCCCCGTGTTGCAGTGGGTGAGGATATTTTCGCCGTCATTAATCAGATCAAATGCATGACGGCCCATTTCTTGGCAAAGCTTTACGTCTTCGTGAAAAATGTCGACTGCTTTAATTAAAATATTTTCAGCGGTAATTTCTTTTTGCGGGCAAATCAGCGCTAAGCGATTCATCGCCCACATGAGATTTACGGCGGTGGGGCGAGCGTGAAATAAAACGGAAGCGGCATTTTTCATGGAAACAGCAGAGGGAAGTGAGGGGGCAAATCTGGCCAAACAGAGAGCAGCGCCTACGCCAATTGCTGGCGCCCCTCGAAGGGAAAGATTTTTTATTAAGGTAACCATATGTTCAATACTCTCAACCATTACCCAATTTTCATCTTGGGGTAGTCGAGTTTGATCGAGAATAAACAATTCTCCATCAGAGGTTCTAAGGCAAAGAGAATTTAAATCAGGCAATTTCATGCAGGCATTGTAGGATTTTTTTACTAATAAAAACAATTTGCACTGCTTCTTCTGATTGGTGAAAACGAGGATACGCCCTAAGCTCTTGCGAGAATCAGGACTATCGAAATATTATCTTGCCCACCATTGGCATTTGCTTGATCGATTAATTCCTTAACTGTTTTATTTAGGATTTCCTGAGTTCCTGTTGATGGGTCGGGAATATTTTTATTGATAATATGAATAATATCGCTTTCACTTACTTTGCCGTGAAGCCCATCAGAGCACATTAAAAAGAGATCGTTTTTACAAACTTTATAGGTGAAGATATCGACATCCAGCTTTTCTTCAAAGCCCACTGTTCGAACCAATACATTTTTATGCGGGTCTTTGGCCCCTTGTTCACGAGTGTAAACTCCAAGGGCAATTTTTTCTTGAATCATAGAATGATCGCGAGTGAGTTGGTAAATTTTATTTTTTGCAATGAGGTAACCTCTAGAATCACCGACGTTGCCAATCATAAGACTACTGCTTTTAAATAACATACTGACAACAGTGGTACCCATGCCCTCCAGTTTAGGATCTGAATTGCCCTTTTCGCGAATTGAATTATTGGCAAAAAGAATGGCCTCTGACAAAAGGGCGTTTGCTCCTTGATCAGGATTTTTTACAACATATTCTGGAATCAAATTTACTGCTAGTTTAGAAGCAGTGTCGCCTCCATTATGCCCACCCATTCCGTCGGCAACAATGAAAAGATTTTTTTCCGGATTGAGATAAATTGAATCTTGATTAGTTTTTCTTTTCCGACCAATGTCGGTTTGTCCTTCTGAAAGTAGGGGCATTTTTGAATCCTTTTATTCCATTGTCAAATTACACGTAATTTGTGTCAATTTATTTTACCGATTGAAATTGAAATAGTCGGCCAATAATATCGGAAGATCTTTAATAGAGGGAAAAGATGCCGTTTCTAGGGTCTGTTATTTTCCTTCAGCGATAGCTGGTTTAAAATAAAACTAAGTAGGTTTGTGATTTTTATTGGAGGGATCATGGCACGAATGGATATTGGGCGATTTATGGATGAGAATTTTAAAGTGTCAGATTTTACTCACCTCCATTGGAACGGAGGCTTTCAAGATTATGTTGATATGGTAGCAGAAGACCCTCGTATTACGAGAAATTCCTTCCAACGAATCCACGACATGATTATTTCTTTTGGCACCAGTAATTACACCGAATATAAAAAAGAAATTACTCGCTATCATTTTTTTGATGACCCTCTGGAGAACGGCAAAGATGCGGTCTACGGAATTGATGTTCATTTGATGAAGTTAGTGAATTTTTTTAAGGCCGCCTCGAGTGGCTATGGAACAGAAAAAAGAGTGCTGCTTCTCCATGGCCCTGTGGGGTCGGCAAAATCTTCGATCGCTAGGCTTTTAAAAAAAGGTCTCGAGCATTATGCAAAAACGGATCAAGGAAGAATGTATACCTTTGAATGGTTCGATGAAGATATCAGTGACATTTTAGGTGGAACCAGGCTGTTTCCGTCTCCTATGCATGAGGAGCCACTTAAATTAATTCCTCTTTCGGTTCGCAAATCTTTTTTAGCAGCGATTAATAAAAGCAATAATTCTGGCCATAAAGTTAATATAAAAGGCGAAGTGTGCCCGGCCGATCGTTATATTTACAATGAGTATATGAAAAAATATTCTGGCAATTGGAAATTGGTATTAGGCCATATTCGAGTGAAGCGTCTTGTTCTTTCTGAAAAAGATCGTATTGGGATTGGAACCTTTCAGCCGAAAGATGAAAAAAATCAAGATTCCACTGAATTAACCGGAGATATTAATTACCGAAAAATAGCTCAATACGGATCGGACTCTGACCCCCGTGCTTTTAATTTTGATGGGGAATTCAATATCGCCAACCGAGGCATGGTGGAATTTATCGAAATGTTAAAATTAGATGTGGCATTTTTGTATGATCTTCTTGGGGCCTCTCAAGAGCAGTCAATTAAACCCAAAAAGTTTGCTCAAACTGATATTGATGAAGTGATTTTAGGACATACTAACGAGCCAGAATATCGCAAATTACAAAATAATGAATTCATGGAAGCACTGAGAGACAGAACAGTGAAAATTGATGTGCCTTACATTACTCGTCTGGATCAAGAAGTTAAAATATATCACAAAGATTTTAACGCTGAAAAAATCCCTCACGTGCATATTGCTCCTCACACCATTGAAATGGCGTCGACATGGGCGATTCTGACTCGTTTGGAAGAGCCAAAAAAATCGGATCTCACAAAACTTCAAAAGTTGAAATTGTACAATGGAAAAACTCTTCCAGGTTACAACGAAGATAATGTTAAAGAACTTAGAAAAGAATCGGTGAGAGAAGGGTTGGAGGGGATTTCTCCTCGCTATATTCAAGATAAAATTTCTAATTCCTTAGTTAAAAATGGCCATGTTGGTTGCCTTAATCCTTTTATGGTTTTTAACGAGCTTGAGGCGGGATTAAAACATCACGCACTTATTTCTTCACCGGAGCAATCAGATCATTTTAAAGAAATGTTGGCAGTTTCTCGCCAAGAGTATGAAGACATCGTTAAAAATGATGTGCAAAAAGCAATCAGCGTTGATGAAACAGCGATTCAAACCCTTTGTGCTAATTATATTGACAACGTTAAGGCCTATACTCAAAAAGAAAAAATTAGGAATAAATATTCTAATCGTTTGGAAGATGCAGATGAGAGATTTATGCGATCGATTGAGGAGAAAATTGATATTCCAGAGTCTCGTAAAGATGATTTTAGAAGGGAAATTATGAATTACATTGGAGCTTTGGCGATAGAAGGAAAGCAATTTGATTATAAGATGAATGAAAGACTTCATCGAGCGCTAGAGTTAAAACTTTTTGAAGATCAAAAAGATTCTATTAAACTTACTACCATAATTTCAAAAGTTGTTGATAAAGAAACCCAAGAGAAAATAGATGTAGTGAAATCAAGACTTATTAAAAATTTTGGTTACTGTGAAATTTGCGCCACTGATGCACTTAATTTTGTCGCCTCAATATTCGCCAAAGGTGATTCTGCAAAAAGCTAAAGGGGATAGACAATGGACCACCCTATAAAACGGGACCACTCCAGATTTAGAAAGATTATTAAAGGAAAAATTCGCGATAATTTAAGGCGCTATGTCTCTCAAGGAGAAATGCCCATTCCAAAAGGTGATGGCCAGTTTAAAGTTCCCATGCCTCATATTGATACCCCTCGTTTTAAATTTGGAGAAAAGCAGCAAGGGGGAGTTGGCCAGGGTGAAGGTAACCAGGGTGATCCGGTTGATGGCCAAGAAGGTGAACCAGGCCAAGGGGAAGTTGGCCAGGGTGAAGGCAAAAAAGAATTAGAAGTTGATCTTTCGTTGCAGGAGCTTGCTGCAATTTTAGGAGATGAATTAGCGCTGCCCAAAATTGAACCGAAAGGAAAAAAGTCTATTCAATCACAAAGAGATAAATACACTTCGATTGGCACTACCGGGCCTAATTCTCTGAAGCACTACAAGAGGTCCTATCGAGAGGCCCTAAAAAGGGAAATTGCTCAAGGAACTTATGACCCAAAAAATCCCAATGTGGTTCCTATTCGCCGTGATATGAGATTTAGGGCGAGTGATGTCAAGGTGGAGTTTGAAAATTCTGCGGTCGTTATTTATATGATGGATGTCTCCGGTTCAATGGGGGATGAGCAAAAAGAAATTGTCCGTACAGAAAGTTTTTGGATAAATTTATGGCTTAAAAGCCAATATAAAAATATCGAGATTCGCTATATTATTCACGATGCCACAGCAAAAGAAGTAGACGAGCAAACTTTTTTTAAAACTCGCGAGAGTGGTGGCACATTGATTTCTTCGGCGCTTAAAGTATGCAAAGAAATTATTGAAGCTGATTATGATCAAAGCGAATGGAATATTTATCCTTTTCATTTTTCCGACGGCGATAATTGGTCCACGGATGATACAAAAATGTGCTTAGAGATGCTGGAAAAAGATATTCTACCGGTTTCCAATGTTTTTTGTTATGGGCAAGTGGAAAGTCGTTACGGATCAGGACAGTTTTATAAAGATTTAACGACAAAATTTGGGGAAAAACATGAAAAAGTGATTCTCTCAAAAATAAAAAATAAGGAAGCCATTTTAGATTCTATAAAAGAATTTTTAGGCAAAGGAAAATAATTGTTAGTCTCAAATATGAATCGCACCAGACCAATTGATGGAGAGCTTTTAAAGTTAAAAGAGCAAATCGAGACATATGCTTTAGAATATGGACTTAATTTTAATCCGGTTATTTTCGAAGTGTGCGACTATGATACGGTTAATATTTTGGCGGCCCAAGGGGGATTTCCCACTCGCTATCCACACTGGCGTTTTGGAATGGATTACGATCAATTGTCTAAAGGATATACTTATGGGTTACAAAAAATTTATGAGATGGTGATAAATACCAATCCTTGTTACGCTTATTTGCTAAATGCCAATCATTGGGTAGATCAAAAAACTGTGATGGCCCATGTTTTTGGCCATGCGGATTTTTTTAAAAATAATTTTTGGTTCAAAAATACCAATCGCAATATGATGGATGTGATGGCCAATCACGGGACTAAAATTCGTCGTTATATGAATAAATTTGGTCAAGATAAAGTTGAGCTTTTTATTGACCGTGTCCTTTCTTTAGAAAATTTGATGGATATAAATGTGTTATTTGAAACTCCCGATATTAAACGTCATCGAGATGAACTTCACAAGTTGGCAAAAGAAGAATTAACCAATGGTACAGATGATGATGAACGTAGTCAGGCGCTGAAATCTTTTATGAAATCAAAACAGCGAGACAATGCTAAAAAGAAGCTACCCAAGATTTCTTTGCAAACAGAACTGGAATCGGAGGCCGCTTTTGAATTAGATTTTGGTCTTCCGACAAAAGATATTATGAGTTTTCTCATGAACTTTGCGCCATTAAAAGAATGGGAGGCCGATATCATTGGTATCCTTCGAGAAGAGGCCTACTATTTTTTACCACAGAGAATGACTAAAATTATGAACGAGGGCTGGGCCAGTTATTGGCACTCTACAATTATGACTAAAAAGGCCTTGGCCGCTTCTGAGATTATTGATTTTGCCGATCATCATGCTGGTGTAATGGCGATGGGAAAAAAACAAATTAATCCTTACAAAATTGGCATTGAGCTTTTTCGCGACATTGAATATCGTTGGAATACTGGGAAATTTGGAAAAAATTATTTAGATTGCCAAGATATGAGGGAAAAAAATCTTTGGGATAAAAACTTAGGACTGGGAAGACAAAAGATTTTTGAGGTCAGGGCCAGTCATAATGATATTACTTTTATCGACGAGTATTTTACTCCTGAATTTTGTGAGAGGATGCAAATTTTTACATATAAATTTAATCCGAGAAGCGGTCGCAATGAAATTGAAGGGCGAGATTTTATTGGAATAAAACAAAAACTATTATCTCAACTCACAAATTTTGGTCAGCCAGTGATTGAAATTGTCGACGCTAATTTTGGAAATCGCAGCGAATTACAACTTCGCCATATTCATTATGGTGCTGATTTAGATCAAAATTACAGTGGCGAAACTTTGAAGAATATTTATTCTATTTGGAGAAGGCCAGTTCATTTGTTAACGATAGTGGAAAACCAAAGTATGCAGTATTCATTTGACGGTAAAGAAGTTAAAACGATAGGAAATAAATAATTTATCAGATTTAGGGAAAGAATTGTGAATATGTCAAAACTAGCTAATAAAATAATAACTAGGTGCTTGCTCCTTTTTATTTTTAATCCTGTTAGTTATGCCATTGATATGGATTTAAAGAAGAACAATCAACAACCGTCACAAATAAGTAACAATTCGCCAGCAGAAAACACCTCTTTAAATTCACAATATGTTTTTACTAAAGACACATTGGAATTTCGCACTAAAATTTTTGCAGAAAATCTAAAATATGTTAATGGAAGTCAAAACTCTAATATTAAATTATTATCCTCTGGTTCACAGGAGGCCAGGCTAAACTGGTATATGAATTCAGGCTTGAGATGGCAACCAATGGTCAGTATTTTGGCCAAAACTGTAAATTACAAATTGGGCCCAGCAAGTGGTATTACATATAAATCTGATCATCTTTTGGGTATGGGAATTGGCATTCGTTATCGTTCTAGTCGTAGATTTATTTTTAGGCTTTTAGCAGAAATTGAGCAATATCATTTTTTAGATTATACAGACATCGAAGGGGCCCATACGAAGCAGCTTATTGAGGCCTCACCGACGAAGTTTACCTTTCTAACTGATTTATTAATTTATCAAAATGGCAGATTGATACTGAAGAGTGATTTCGGCCCAGTCATCAATCTTCGCAAAAAAACTGCAACTGTAACAACAAATTCAGGTATAGGGGTGAGCGCTGAACTTCTCAGTATTATAATATTGACTAAAAATGATGGATTAATTTTTGGTGGACAATTTCGATATCATAAACAATTAATTAAAAATGGCTATTTTCAGGCCGATACCCTTCGAGTGACAACAGGACTTTTTCTACAGTACAACCATACATTTTAATGAGGGCACGCCCTAGATTATAAATCTATTTTAATTTGATTACTGTCGAGCTCTTCTATGTCTCGTTGATCAACCAATTGCATTTCATCTAGGGACTCGATTACTTGGGATTCTTTTAATCCGTTGACTGAAAAATTTTTATCCTGCCTAGTTTCTTCATCTCTTTTTATAATTTTTGGCAGGTTTTCCCATTGATAAATATTGAGATAAATCCAACATGATATTCCATCAAAATGCCGACACGCACCCTCACTAAACTTTAATAGATTTTTATGATCTTCTAACATTAAAGAATTAAAAGTCCACATCATTTCAACCTCTATTGGCATGCGGTCTTTAAACATATATTTTAAATCCAGCAAATTTTTTTGTGTTTTGTTGTAATTTTTCATTCGCAACAAGACGGCTGATTCTAGTGCTATTTTTTTTCTGAGATCAAAAGTGCCAGGTGAATCATCACTTCCGAGTTGTCTTTCTAATGCATTTTTATCAATGACACGAGAAATAAGATCAAGGGCATCGGGCCAAAGGCCAAGAAGCCAGGAAAGAGGAATTGCCCGTTCGATAGCATTATGAGAGTTTTCTTTATTTTTTAGTGCTAATTTAAAATGGCCGTAAGCAAGCTCATATTCTTTTTTTAGTAAATTAATATTACCTTTAATATTTTCGGCATTTGCGCTGTCGATATCTTCGATAAATTTTGAGGCCAGATCATAATTTTTATTTCGATAGTGGATTAGTCCCGCCATTTCTCTCACTTTTTTTGAATAGTATGAATTTTCATGGAGACTAGAAATATTCTTGAGGGCAACTGTTTCTTGATTGAGATAGATCGCAAGTTTGAGCCAAATTCTCAGATACTCAGGATCCCCGAGTAAAAAGTTTATACTTTGAAGAACGCCACCATTTATAGCATAGGGTTTTTTTAGAGCTAAATCAGTGATGGAGTCTAGCCATATCTGTTCATTTGATGAAAAGCGAGAAGTGCGTACTCGGCAATTGGTCAATTCATACTGCATTTTGTTTATTTCTTTCATCGCTAGTAAAGAAATAACTTTCATAATGCACACATGGGAATAATATTTTTCGCTATAAAAAATAGGTAAATTATAAATTTGGTATGATTTATTATAATCCCCCTGGATAAAGGCAATTAGGCCAATGTAACGTTTTTTTATCAATGAAAGCTTACTAGAAGTATCTCTAATTTTATCTAAATATGCTTTTGCATATTTGAGATCACCGTTTATTAAGTAATTTTTGGCCTGAAATAGAAAAAGAAAATCGTTTTCTCTTTCACCTTTTTCTAAATATAAATCATACTCTTCAGTTTCATCACCACTTAATGACTCCCAATTAATTGAATTTGGATTATATGAATCAAAAGACATTTTAGCTTCTTTTTCAAATTGATCATTGGCCTGTAAATGGCAGGTCAAAAATAAAAAAAGAGGAAAAAAATATCTTATTTTCAAATTCATTGATTCACCTTTAAATCTATTCGAAAGTTATCCCGAAAAGTTTGCTAAATAGAAGGAATAAAAGAAAATGGGAAAAATAATCCCGCAAATAAAAAAATGGCCCAAATACCTGATACTTTGTTTTATTTTTTTTATTAAAAATACTCAGGCCTTAGTTCCTCTAGAAAGTCTTATCCTTGGGGATTTTTCAGATATTTATGAAGAGAATAAAAATGATCCTTTAAAGAATGTATTTAATTTTAAGGATGAAAATAAAATTCTATTTGAATCGAGAAGGCAGCTTGGACTTTACCGTGGATTCATTAACGAAGGTTTAAATTTTCGCAATTCCTGTACTCATAATCGCGGAATTGTCTATTCTAGTATTTGGGATCATGATC
>JAHEZZ010000072.1 GCA_023250815.1 Bdellovibrionales bacterium | reverse complement strand
CTAATTGTGCCATTTGGAGATTTCCACATTTCTTTTAGATTGAATTCTTTTACTCGGCCCTCATCGGGAGTAATTGTGGCGCATTTAATTCCCACGGAATATTTTTTTATGGCGTTAGCAGATTCCACAGTGACTTCGTCACGAGTTGCATCTCGGTTTTCAATCCCTAAATCGTAGTATTTAATTTCTACATCAAGGTAAGGAAGAATTAATTTTTCTTTAATAAATTTCCAGATTACGCGAGTCATTTCATCGCCGTCTAATTCCACTATTGGGTTATCAACTTTTATCTTGGTCATTTTCCATCCTTTTATAAAAACTAATAGACAGAATATGCAACTGGGCGAGCTTTTTCAACAGAAGGAGCCGATTTGTGCGTTGCTCTTGTGCGAATTATTGTAATTGACTTGAAAGTGATTGAAGACTTGAAGTTAGATCGAATTCATTAATCCAATTTTTAAGGCCGATAAATTCCCCTACCAATTTATTTTTTAATTCTTCGATCTTGGCTTCATTTTTCTTATTATTTGCTCGGTGAAGGGCCATTATAAGATCATGAATAGCTCCGAATTTTTCAACAGCAAGTAAAATTGTCTGTTTTTCAGTTCCATTGTTAATTTCGTTATTAAAAATGCCTTCAATCATCTCGGATAGTTTAAGAACAATTCTCATTTCTTTTCTAATTGAATGGAAGAATTCTTCTCTTTCGAGTTCAAATAAATCATCAAACGCAATCATTGAATTTAAATGTCTGTTGCTTTGAAGAAGAACTTCACTGCACATCATTTTTAAAGTTGTTACTCCATCGATTCCGCTATTTGGTCTCAGAGAAATTTGTCTCCATGTATATTTATGCAAATCTTCTATGGTTCTGTTTTGAAAGCTTGAATCAAGAGGGGTGCTCAGATAGTTTTTAATATTTTCATCATAAATATGCTCTAAAATTTTTTTCTTCCAATTGATTGCTTTTGATCTGAGTGCCACAAGTTCGTCATTTGAAGGTAAACTTCCTGAGGCCGATCCAGAATCTGCCAGATCTTTAAATGTCCCTACAACTTCATAACCTTCATCTAGAACTGATCGAAATTCCATAAGTGGATCAATAACTTTATGGTCATTTTTTTTAATCTTGGGGTAAGCAAAACTAAAAACATCTAGGAGCAATTTTAAATTTCCAATTTCTTTTCTTAATTTCTTGGTTTCAAATGGAGGTGTAGAATGAATTAAAAGAGCGACTTCTGTTAGAACTCGTTCTAAACCTTTTTCTGTTGATATTTTTGCAAGTTCTCCGTAGCTTTTTCCCGAAAACTCTTCCGATTTGGTCAAGGAACTGAATATGAGTACAAACGACAAAATAAGTAGTTTCAATATTGTGCCTCCACAAGGATTTTTGGGTTTATAGCTAGCGGATTTGGGCATCGTCAAGAACTTTAAGGATAGAGGGTAAAAGACACCCGACGGCCGGAAGTACAAAAAAGCAATAGATATTGCCGCTGGATTATAGTTGGTATTTGCCTTTTCGCTTGCATGAAAATCAAACAGGTACGACCATATTAGAATTATAGGTTACTTTTGGGAACGGTCTTTTTTATTTTTTTAAGAGAGTGGACTAGTTGGGCATGGGAAAATTAAAAATCATTTTATTTGTTTTTTTAGTTTTAAATATAAATGCTAAAGGGCAAATGACATCACCAATAGCTCCTCATCCACCATCACACTTTCAAGAAAAAATAAATTCCGATATGAATACTCATCCAGAAGTAAATCTAAATAAAATTAAATCTTTGTTTGAATCAGTAGAAAGAACTTCTGCTGATCTTGATACCTGCATAGAGATGTTAGAGCAAATTATCAAAACTAATGGGACAGATTCTTCTTCTATTCTGTATCTATCCAGGGTCTATATTGAAAAATATAAATTGACGGGAAATATTAACAATAGCTATCTCGACAGGTCTGTGGAGTTAAGCACTAAGGGCATTGAATTGGCGCCAAATCTTCCAGATGGGCATGTCAATCGTTCGCTGGCATATACCTATAAAGGGATGTTGTCTGAGGCGGAAGCAGATCTCAACAAATCAAAAATGATAAACCCAAGATACACTCGAATCAATGAGGCGATTGCTGAATTAGAGATGAAAAAAGGCAATGTTGAAAATGGTTTTAAAAATTATGCGAATGCATTCAACAGTACTCAGGAAAAATATTTAAGATATGTTTACGGAAAAATATATGGAAAGATGCTGATTGAGCGTGGAGATTATATTCGAGCAAATAATGTACTAGAGCAAACACACGCTACCAATATTAAGGATATTGATATTGTTTTAATGCTGAGTAAATCTCTTGTTGAAACAAAAAAAACGGTCGCCGCTTTAGATTTATTGCTTAAGGTTGCTAGGTTAATTCCAAGCAATGAAATTCTTTCTGAAGAACTTAGCAAGGTGGCCGTTGCCAGATCATTGGTCTTTATTGAAATGAGTGAGTTAAAGGCCGCAAGATTAGTATGTGCAGAAGCACTTTCTTTGGCAAAAGGGGCCGGGTGTTATTATTTATTAGGAGCAACTTATTTATTAGAGAACAATGAAGAAGAGGCCAATAAAAATTTTAAAATGGGTTTGGAAATTGATAAGGAAAATAAAAAATTAAATAGCATAAAAGCATTATATCTTATGAAAATAAATCAAACGGACCTTTCAATTCCTTTTTTTGAAAAAGCGATAATTGAAGAGACTAATATTCCCGTTAAGGTAGGTCTGCTAAATTATTTTGGACAATATTATTTTGATAAGAAGGCCAATGCCAATGTTGCTAAATCTCTCTTCGAGCAAGCTGCAGCGTTAAATTCCAAAGATGGTCTGACATATTATTATTTAGGCCATATAAAAAATATGGTTTTGGGTCAACACGAGGAGGCCCTGGGCGATTATGAAATTGCTAATGACATGATAAAAAAAAGTGAATATAAGAAAAAAATTTCTTATGAATTGGCATACGCCTATTTTCAATTAGCAGAAAAAAAATGGAACAAAAAATATATTGATCGGGCACTTGAACTTTATAAGAAGCATATTGCATTTTATCCGCTAGATAAGCATGCTGCGAGCGAAATCAATTCAGTTTTAGTTTTAGAAAAAGAACTTAAAAGTGGATTACTTGGAAAAATAAAAAAATTATTTCGTGATTTCCATAAGAAGCTTTTCAAAGACTAAACAAGCTGGAAAATTAATTTTAAAAGCCCTCTTGTCTAAGTCGTCCAATGATTTCGCCAAAAAATTTAAGATGATCAAATTTTCGATGTCCCATGAATTGACCAATTTGTGCGTAATGATCGCCATTATAAGTGCAGATATGGGTCCCCCATTTTGCTGACTCCAAGGATACAAATCCATCATTGTCGCCTTCATAGTGATTCAAAATAGGTTGAGTTAGCCAAAAACCTGGCAAAGAATTTAAGAATATTGGAGAGTGAATTATGCTGGTAGCGCTGAAATAGGCAACACCGGGAACATCTTGAACTGTAATATGAAAATGCTCATTAAAATATTTCTTACTCACTTGACGTAATCCAAGGTGAGAAAAATTAATTTTTTTCGCCAATCCTTCAGTTTTCTCAATAATATCATTTAAAAATAATTCAAGAAAATGATCGACTATTGATGAGCCTCGATTAGGTGTACCAATGGTTGTAACACTGGCAACTCTTACACCTAAGTCAAAGCGGCTGGTAAACAGACGAGCATTTAGTCCTCCCATGCTGTGGCCAATTAAATTAACTTTTTCGCCAGGAAAAAGATTGTCAATCGCCAGCTTTAATTGTTCTGCACAGTGATCGATCGAGTTCCAAAGGGCCAAGTTTACGACATGAACACGATTATGATTTCTTTCTAGCCATTTTGGAATTTTATAGAAATATTCTATTGGCCCTAATTGTCCCAAGGCCCCGAGCCCATGAATTAAAACAATCGGATAGTTTAAATTTAATTTTTCACTCATTGATTTATTATCTTATAGATTTAAAAAAGAATCTACTTTTAGAGAGAAGTTTTTTTCATGCTCAAGCTGGCGATCACTGGTGCAATACCATATATAGAGTGGCCACTTTTGGGTACTTGAAGTGCATTTTCGTTGTTAATTAATTTGCAAGTCAATAAAATAGACTGTCATCAACTTGCTTTTATATAAAATTGCATTTACATCAGCTATAATTTTTTCTTTCAAATTTTTTTTCCCTTCTGCTGTAAACAGATCTTCTGCTCTTTTTGCATTGATAAATGTAATAATAATATCTTTTATTTTTATTACATTCCCTTTGATTTCTTTTTCGTTGGAGGACTTCGTAAATTTAAGAACTGCAGTTAATCTTACAAAACGCTGATGCCCATCAGTTTGTGTTAAATTAGCAATGATTGATTCAAGAGGGAACAAAATCGAATCAGCTACGAATTTTTTCTTATCAGAGGCCGGATGTCCAACCGGTAATTCGAGGTTTTCCATCTCCGCCTTTACAACATCTTGTATTTTTTCACCCTGTGAAAATTTAACATATTTCGTCCAGTGGTTATGGCCAAGAAATACAATAAATAGAGTTTGTATTACAATGAAAATTAAAATAGGTGAATTGAATGTGATTTTTTTTTTGTTTTTCTCAATTTCGTTTGTCGCCGGTATTTTAAGATCTGTATTTTGCTCGTTCATACTTCGATTGTACAAAATAATTTCTTATTTAGAAATTATTGTCATAGACGATACTAGAAAAAAATTAATAGAGATCCTCTTGGAATGCGCATTAATGAGACATACGCAGATCTTTTTCTGGAAAAACTCAGTATTACGAGTGGTATACCCGCAGCGGTCAGAAAACTGTCTACTTAATTTCAAAAGGCCTGTTCCCCATGGGCATTTTTTGCAGTAAGAAAGGTTTGAGGAAAATCAATGCAAATAAAGCAAATACACAAACTCATCTGTCATTGCGGCTCTGTGGAAATTGAACTGATGCTTCCCTATGGTTTGGAAAAAGCAAGACGTTGTGACTGTTCCCTGTGCCGTCGCCGGGGAACGATTGTCGCTTCTGTTACCCTCGATCGATTAAAAATTATCAAGGGCAAAGAAAAATTAAAGCTGTATCAATTTAATACCAAAACTGCGAAGCACTATTTTTGTTCCATTTGCGGAATTTATACTCATCATCAGAGGCGTTCTGACCCCAGGGAATTTGGATTTAATGTGGCCTGCCTGGAAGGGGTAAACCCTTTTGAGCTCAAAGATGTTCCGGTGATGGATGGCATAAATCACCCAGCGGATCGTTAAAGGTTCCGCTTTTATAGCAAAAAAATTCTTGTGGTATGCTATACCCTTCGCAATTTGCTTTTCAAGCAAACCGCTGCGGGCATACCACTCGTAATATTGAGTTTTCCGTATGGGAAAACTCAAATGTGATGAGTATTAAGGGAATATTTAAACGGTGGGTGGCGATGTTTATTGTACTCTATCAATTCAAGGTCAAATCAAATCGAGAGCAAGAGTTTTGTCAGGCGTGGCATGCTGGCACCATTGGGATTTATGAAAGTCGTGGCAGTCTTGGATCGCGGCTGCATAAAAGTGAAGACGGTACTTATATCGCTTACGCCCAGTGGCCCTCGGCCGAGCAGTATGAGAAAAATCTGGAACTTGCTTCAGATGCAAAAGCTGCGCTGACGACGGTCCAAGAGTGTTGTGACTCCGTCGCAATCCTTCAGCGCATGACTGTTGTTGATGATCTTTTGAAAGAGCAGCGGGCCTTTTAGCGGAAGCGAACCGGGCCAATCGACAATAAAGCGGTATAGGTGTTTTTAAATGGATGGTATTAAAAGACTGTTAAAGTTTCCCCAAAAGAGTTTTTTTATTTTAGAAGAGTGCTATTTTGATAGAAATCTAAGATCGATTTTTCCAGCATTAATAGTTCGGGAGTTTCTTTTGTAAGTAAGGGCCTAAGTGCTTTTGCTCTTTTTTTAAATTCTTTTAAATATTCTTTTCTAAAATATATTGCTGATTCTTGGAGTTCTTGATCGCCTAGGCCTTCGGCCATTTTGAGTTCATCGGTGTGGGCGACTATTTCCGAAGCATTTTCTATGAGCGCCTGTCCTTCTTCAAAATTTTTTGCTTGGGCCTTGGCCTTCTCAATTTGGCGGTCGAGTTTATTTCCCATGAGGGGGTGGTGGGCGCCCAAGTGAATGGCGTGGCGAAGTTCGTGCACCAAAGTCATCACCGTGGCCTTTTTTTCGATGATAATTAGATTGGGGGAGCTGTATTCGTCAAACCAACCTTCAAGCTGATCATCGGCGGAAATTTTCATGCGCCGGGGATTAAAAGGAAGCTTGAGAACTCGGCGGGAAACGGAAGAAACTTTTTCAATTTTAACGTTTAGCTCTTTGGCAAAAGTATAAAGCTCGGATTCACTCCGTCTTTCACTTCTTTGCAGGGAACTTACATAGCTATCTAAAAAAAGAGGGGTGGAGGCCCAGTTGGGGAAAGGAAATAAAAAAAAGAGAATTAAAATTATTTTGGCATTCATTAGGGGTTTGTAGCGAGAAGAGGAATGAAGGTCAATTACCATTTAGGTATTATATTGATTTCTGTTGAGTTTTAAAGTGAAGTCTTTATATTTTTCCTTTCTTGCTGTAATTATTTTAATAAATAATATTAATCAATGGATTAATTATAATTAATTTTATTAAATTAAATAAGTGAAGTAGAAAGATTTAACTTTAGGAGGGAATATGAAAAAAATAATATTGTTTTCAACGATCTTTGGATTAAATTTGCAAATAGCACATGCTTCACAAAAGAAACTAGTATGCAGCAGTGGCAATTCCTTTGAAACTTTTAGTGCAACTTTGGATAATCAAAACTATGGTCAAGAAGGTAAATATTTTGATGTTAAAGACGGATCGTTTGTCGACGGTTATGTCACTGCTAAGCTTTTATGTACTGGACATGAGCTCGGCAATATTACTTGTCTGGGGTTCTTATTTGGAAATGGAAATTATATAACAAAACTTAGTGTTCGCAATATCGATGGTGTGCTTAGCGCTACCTCTAAACAACTTGAAGGTCGGCAAATTTATAATTATAATACGACTCCTTGGCCGTGTACCATTAAATAATACATCTCTAATGATCTTTTAATAAAAGGGTTTTTTAGAATAAGCGAATAGTTTCTAATTCTTCTTTCGCTTTGGAAATGGCCTGGGCCGGTTGGCAGACTTACTATTACCCATAAGTCATTTTGTAACTAGCAATGCATAAAGTCTAGGCCAAGCTAAACATTTCTTCTACTATTGCCAAATGAGCAATTGCAGATCCTGGGCATCTTCTGAATTTTCACAGCTATCCTTGGGTGATGTAAGGCTGAATAATCGTATGATTGATATTGCTGCATCAATGTCAAACGCTCCATCTCTTCCACTTAATCAAGTTTCTGATGATTGGAAAGCAGTAAAAGCTTCTTATCGATTTTTTGAAAATATTAAAGTTACTTCAAGCAAAATAATTGCCCCTCATATCGTTAATACTGTCAAAAGAGCGAAGTCCTACGATTTTATTTATGTTGTTCAAGACACAAGTGTAATTGATTTTTCTCGTCATCAAAAAACAACAGGTCTAGGTGAAATAGGAGGATAGCTTTCCGTTAAAAATAAGAACCATGGAATAATGTTGCACACTTCGATGGCCATGAGTCCTGCAGGGGTTCCTTTGGGGGTTATCAGTCAATATATCTGGTGCAGAAATGTAAAAAAAAACAGTGCCAGAAACTTCGCCATTCCAACGGAAGAAAAAGAAAGTTACAAGTGGGTGAAGGCCTTAGAGGAATATTCAGAGTTAATCAAAAAAAAGACTCCAATTATAACAATTTGCGACCGGGAGGCCGATTTTTTTGACTTCTTTTTATGCAATGAAATTCTAGAAGAAAAATTTATTGTGAGATCGTTCCATAACAGACGATTGAATGATCCTAATGAAGATTTTAAAATGTACGAACGAATAAAAAGTGTACTTCCATTTGTTCAAACAAAAAAATTTAAACAATCATTTAATAAAGCGCCGGCCTTTCCATTTGGAAGTTCGGATCAGGTGGTTAATTGTGGGTATATTGTAGTGAATGGTGCGGTGTGAGGGATTCGAACCCCCGACCAACAGGTTCGAAGCCTGCTACTCTATCCAGCTGAGCTAACACCGCAAACTGAAACTTCTGGCAGTATAATCGCTAAAGTTTATGACTATCAAGTAGTAATTTTTATAATTCAAAAGGATTTGGGCCTGGTGCTCCAGCCTCTAGAGCGCTTTCTGTTTCGTTGAGCACTTCATCTAGTTGAGGTGGGTTAGGCATTATAGTTGAATTAACAAGAGGAGCAGCTGGGGCCACTGAAGTGGGGCTTGGGATTGCGCCTCCATCACTCGTGGGGCGTTTTGCCGCAATTGTTCCAGCTGGAACTGGTGTTGGTGCTTTAGAGTTAACAATTGTCGGATCGGGTTTGCTATCTGCCTCTGGCCCATTTGGAAAAACTTTATGAAAACTCCAATTTCCCAATTTGTAGACGGCATAGCTTCCGGTTGTCAGAAAAACCCCATCTACCACAACTCTAAAATAATGGGCCTTTTGTGGCACATGCCATGGGGCCAAAGGGCCTAGGGTTTTAAGTGTGCCCTGTGCTTCTTTTAATTTATAAAAGAAAAGTACTTCAGCATCACTTCCTGCCATGTCGCCTAATTTTACCGTTAACATTTTTGCTTGCTCTTCTGCAAATGCATACATTTTTCTCCAATCTTCAATGACGTCTGAGCGACGAGCGAAAATGGAAAGCAGTTCTCCCTTAGCATCATATGAATCAATTTCTCTAAGTAGTTTTACTTTGTCAGCGATTTTTCCATCAGAATAAACTACACGATCAATTTGTGGATAAAATACTAATTTATTTTTTTCATCAATGACTGAACGTAGATATGAACGAATTTCTGGGTTATTGGCCCAAGGGATTTTTGATACGATTATATCCATGAGTTCGTGAAGTTTGTGGTTTGGAAGTCTTCCAATGAGCGAACTTGCTCTTTCAATTCGCACTTCTTGTTTAAGCGATAAAAGTTCGGCCAGGGGGTAGCGGCCAAGTGTAAAGATAAGATCTTTAAGAGCAGGAGTTTCAATTTTTACTCCGCGATAATAAGGAGTCAAACCATCGATAAGTATGTTTGATTTCAAATTTTTTAAAATTTCAGCAGAGTTTGAGGCAATTTTGGCGTCATTATTGGTAAGCATTTTTTCTAAAAAGTTTCTAGCCGTAGAGTACTCTGGCATTTGGCGGTGGATATCAAAAGCTCGTTTTAAAATTTGATCTTCGACAAGCACAATTTCATTGTCGATTAAAAGAAGAACATCATTTTTATTATAAGTTTTAGAAATTTTTTGTAAGAGGGTAGAAGAAAATGTTTGATCTTGTTTGAAAGATTCAATTAGTTGGGCAAGTTCTAGCATGCCGTTTTTTCCGCTAACAATACCTTTGAGAGATTTTAAACTGGTTATTTCTCTTTCCTTCGCAAGCAGGGAGAAATAATTTTCTTCAACTGCAAAAAAAAGATGCTTAAGTTCAGAGGCCGTTCGATAAGGAGAATCAATTCTTAGGGATTCATATAAAAAGCTTTGCATTTCAATTCGTCTGAGTTCACTCATTTTAATTTCACGGTTAGCGACCTTCGACCAGTATTCGATTTTTTGAAGTAATGATTTTTTCTTAGTGCCGATTTCGAGAGGGTTTTTTGCTAGTTCTCTAAGAGCTGCAAAAGAACCTTGGATGGGCACAGGTTTGTTTAGTGTTTTTAAAATTTGATCAATCGTTGAGGCACATCTTGTCGGTAAAGCTGAGGAGGCAATTCCTTGCCATAGGAGTGAAATTGCGATGATCACCTTCAACATAAAAAATTCCTCATTTGGATAAAAGTGAGGAGAGAGTACAATACTAATCAATATTTAACAGAGGGAAGGTAAAAAGCACCCATTTTGCTATAGAGCTTCGGAGTTTATTAACATCATTCGCAATTTAATTTTCAAGCAAACCGCTGCGGGTATATCACTCGGAAAACTCGAACGTAATGAGTATAAAATATAATTTAAGGGGGTTAAGCTTCCTTTGCGGTTATTTTTTATTTAAAATTATTTGAAAAATTTGGGACTTTTTACCTAAAATTGGCGGGAGCGAAGGGACTCGAACCCTCGGCCTTCTCCGTGACAGGGAGACGTTATAACCAACTTAACTACGCCCCCGCAAATCTGAGATAAGGCAAGAATATAGGGGGAGCTACCCTTGACCGTCAAGAAAAAGTTTAAAAAAGAGCTTCAGAGACTTTACGCATTATTCTTTATAATTGAAGTTTAAAGCTTGAAAAAGGTTGGTTAGAATAAGGATTATTTCGAGGAAAATTATGCAGGCATTTTTTCACTCTTTTGGCAGTACATTTTTAAGTGCTTCACCCTATATGTTGCTGGGATTAATTATTTCAGGGCTTCTGCATGTTTATTTGCCTGAAGAAAAAATAAAAAAATGGTTTGCTGGTGATGGCCTTTGGCCCATTTTAAAAGCGGCATTACTTGGCGTGCCCTTACCACTCTGTTCTTGTTCTGTTATTCCCGCAGCTATTTCTTTAAGAAAGGCGGGAGCGAGCAAGGGGGCCACTTCAGCTTTTTTAATTTCCACCCCTGAGTCTGGTGTAGATTCGATTGCGATTACTTATGGATTAATGGGAATTAGTATGGCGATGATTCGCCCAGTTGGTGCGCTTTTGAGTGGAGTTTTAGCGGGAGTTTTTCAAAAATTGTTTAATAGTGAAAGGACTACATTTGAAAAAGTTGAGGGGCCTTATCATTCTCACGATCATCAAGATGATTGTTGTCAGCATGGTGAAATAAAAAATGAAAATAGTTTTGTAGGCAAAGTAAAAAAAGCAATGAGATATGCTTTTGTCGATTTAATTGAAGATATGGCCTGGTGGTTTTTCCTTGGATTAATTTTATCAGCTATAATTTCAGTTCTTGTGCCCTTTGATGTGATGACAAAATTTAATGGCCCACTGGGAAAACTTTCTATTATTTTATTATCTATTCCTTTGTATATTTGCGCTTCGGCGGCCACTCCTGTTGCAGCTGCAATGATGAGTAAGGGATTGTCGCCAGGAAGTGCCATTCTCTTTTTATTTTTAGGGCCAGCGACTAATATTTCAAATCTTTTAGTATTGCAAAAATTTTTAGGTAAGAAGGCCATTTTATTAAATTTGGCCGCTATTTTTTTAGTGTCGATGATGATTGCTATTGCTGTTGATTATTTTTCTATTCCAATTGTCCGACTTGCCCCTACTTCTTCTCATGAAAATTATTCTTCGGGAGATTATTTTTTCTCTGGCATTTTTGGATTGTTTTTAGTGCGTGGTCTTAGTGTTGTATCTTTTAATTTCATCAAAGGAAGCAAGAAGTGAAAATTTTTATTACCGGAGGAACTACGGGAATTGGTTTTACCTTGGCCAAAGACTACTTAGAAGAAGGGCATACTGTGGGGATTTGCGGACGAGACCTAAGTAAACTGCCTATAGAATATCAAAATCATGTGGATCTTAAGAGTTATCAATTTTCAGTGACTGATAAAAATGCTTTTAGGGCGGCATTGGATAATTTTGCTCTCTATAAAGAAAAGGGGCTGGATATCATGATTGCTAATGCTGGAATTAGTTTAGGTCGCAAAAATAGAATTCCAAACTTCGAGAAAAATAGACAAATTTTAGAAACAAATATTTGGGGAACTCATTTTGCATTTGAACTTGCACTTAGTTATTTTTTACCAGCAAAGTCTGGACAATTAGTGGCCATTTCTTCAGTCGCTGGTGAAGTGGGTTTGCCGGGGGCCGGTGCTTATAGTGCGTCTAAAGCATGCATTACTAAAATGTGCGAAAGTTTAAGTATTGATCTTGCCGCCGAAAATATCTCTGTAACTTGTATTGCCCCAGGATTTATCGATACTCCGCTAACAAAAACAAATGATCACTCCATGCCTTTTATCATGAGTTCAAAAAAAGCCTCTCAGCTTATCCGCCAGGCAATTGCCAAGAAGAAAGTTTGGGTAGTTTTTCCTTGTCGTATGATTTTATTAATTACGCTACTTAAAATTATGCCTCGAAAACTTTATCATTACATTATGAAATTGCCCTTTCTTAATTATAGTCGAGGATAACATGAAAAAGTATTTTCTCTTTATGGTTATAATGTTTATTGGGTCATGCTATCTGCAAGAAAAAAAAGAAGCGACCAACTTAGCGCCTTCACCTTTGGCAGCTACTGCTATCGATGATTTTCAGGACTTAAAAAAAGAAAAGAAGGCCGGATGTAATGACAAAAATGGCAAAGAAGAAATTGAAAAAAAGATTTTAGAAATGAAAAACAATAATAAAGCGGCAACCTTGCAAGGAAAATCTGACACTGATTGTATTGTGAAGTAGGAGATCCGTGAAAGAAAACTATCAACAATTTATTCTTGATCATTATAAAAAAGTGGCCAGTATGAATAAACTTTTGCCAAC
>JAHEZZ010000071.1 GCA_023250815.1 Bdellovibrionales bacterium | reverse complement strand
GTCGGGCTTATCGCTATTCCCTTTATTGACACTAACCCCAAGGGAAATGGCTATTACACTTTAAGTGAAAGAAAAATGGCCATCTCCATGTTTATGTTTGGTTGGTTAGTGCTCTGGGTTTATCTTATTTTAATTGGAACCTTTTTACGGGGGCCGAACTGGACTTTCTATGGGCCTTTTGAATATTGGGATTTTCATAAAGTAGTAGCGATTAACAATATCAATCTTTCAGAAATTGTCTGGATTAAAATGTTAAACGTGGCCATGCCTAAAAATTTAGTGATTAGAGAAATTTTTGGAATTGTCCTTTGTGGTCTTTATTTGGGTGTTATTCCTCCCCTAACTCTTAAGGTAAAATGGGGGCAAGAGCTGATGGCGAAATTAGGGAGTGCTCGATATTATTTATTAATATTTTTAATGTTGGGAATGACCAGCCTTCCTATTAAAATGGTATTGCGCTGGATTTTAAGTTTGAAATATATTGTTGCACTACCAGAGTGGGAACTTAATTTGTGATTTTTTTTAAATGAGTTTTGTATAAAGGACGATTCAGATGACTGACAAAAAAGAACCCGGCATGGCCTTTGACATAGGAAAACTGAATAAAGTTTTTGCCTTTTTGTCTGTGCTTTTTTTAATCACCACTATTTGGGTATTTTTGGATGACTATATAAGGCCATGGAAAAAAGTACAAATTGATGGCCTTAAAATTAAGCGAGCAAGAATTCAAGAGCAGATCGCCGAATTTAATAAAAACTTAGATCCCAAAAAATTAAAAGAAATGGAAGATGCTCTTGCTGCGGGAAAAAAAGCGTCTGAGGATAGAAAAAACCAGATTAAAGAAGTGAAAAAATCACTAGACGAAGTTCATAAGAAAATTAAAGCGCAAACGATAGTTAATGGCGATTATAACTCCCAAGCTTCGGCCCTAACATTTGAGTATGAAGTTGAGAAGGCCCATAAAACGGCCAAAGCAGATCAACTTTTTCTTGAGCTTAAAAAATATAAAGCACTTTTCGCTGAATCCAGAGATTTGCTTAAAAAATTAAAGTCGAACGAATCAGAGCTTATAAAAGAGATTGAAAAATTTGAATCAGAGCAACTGAGTGCAGAAGCTTTGGAAAAAGAATTAATCGGAAAAAGAGATTTATTAAAAATTGCTGAAAATAAAACTGCGATGGATCCTGTTTTCTTTTTAAGAAATGCTCCTTTACTTGATTTCTTAGATCCCACTATAAAAATTCAGCAAATCGTTTTAAAAAATATTACTGATGATCGTTATTTTCAAGCAGTTCCTAAAGTTGATCGCTGTACTACCTGTCATATGTTTATCGATCAACCTGGCTATGAAAAACAAAATAATCCCTATCGCACACACCCTAAATTAGATTTAATGTTAGGAGCGAATTCTCCTCACCCGATAAAACAAATTGGTTGCACTGTTTGTCACGGGGGGGAAGGCCATCGTGTAAACGATTTTAATTCGGTTGCACATGTGCCACAGAACTCTAAACAACAAAAAGAATGGGAAGAAAAATATCATTGGCATGCTCCTCATAAAGTTCCTAAGGCCATGCTACCTTTGCAATATACTGAGGGGGCTTGCCTCACCTGTCACAAAGGCGCCGATTTTGTGCCAAGAGGAAATGTTGTCAATTCAGGCATCAAGCTGATTCAAAAATATGGTTGTTATGCTTGTCATAAAATTGAGGGTTGGGAAAACCGTCGTGTTCCTGGCCCAAGCTTAGAGAGAATTGCCGCCAAGGTTGATAAAGAATTTTTTAAAAACTGGGTTTGGAATCCAAAAGATTTTAATCAGCATGCAAGGATGCCGTCATTTTTCAATCAAGAGAATAACAAAAGACATGATTTTCAAAAATTAAATATCGCTGAAGTAAATGCTATTGCTGAATATCTTTTTGAAAAGTCAAAACCCTATCGGCCAGATATCCATTATAGCGGCGGTGACAAAGAAAAAGGCAAGGCCCTTATTAAAGAAGTGGGATGTTTGGGTTGCCATGGGGTCGCAGGTCTTGAGGAAGAATCTAAAAAAGTAAATGCCGGAGCGGCCCCCTATTTATCTGGAACAGGTTCAAAAGTTAGTGGTGATTGGTTGGTGACATGGCTTAAAAAACCATCTCATTATCAGCCAAATACTATTATGCCCTCGTTTCGTTTGAGTGATGATGAGGCCAATAATATTGCAGCTTATCTTTTAAGTTTGAAAAATGAAGCATTTTCAAAACTTCGCTTTGAACCTTTAATTAAGGCCGATCGAGACCAGATTCTTCTCGATTATTTATCTTCTTTTGATACCAAAGAAGTGGCAAAACAGAAATTGGCAGCGATGTCTGATCGAGAGCGAACTTTAGATTTGGGATACAGATCAGTTGGCAAATATGGCTGCTACTCTTGTCATAATATTGAAGGCTTTGCAGGGAGAGCACCTATTGGCCCAGAATTGACGAAGGTTGGGTCTAAACCGATTGAGCAATTTGCCTTTTCTCACGAGATAGTTGATCACAATAGGCACTCTTGGATTGTTGCCCATTTGCAAAATCCAAGGCGTTGGGACAATGGCACTGATAAATCTTTTGATGAAATTCTTAGGATGCCCAATTTTAATATGAATAAAAAAGACGCCGAATTAATTACAGGCGTGCTGTTAGGTTTAACTTCTGAAGTTGTTCCTCTAAACGGAATGAAGGTGCTGGATGAATACGAGAAGACCTATGCTAAAGGCATGCAGGTGGTAAATAAGTTCAACTGCATTGGTTGTCACCAAATTGATGGTGAGCACGGTGATATTTTGGCGATGTTCGACGATGTCAATGAAGGGCCACCTCGTTTAATTAATGAAGGGCATAGAGTGCAGAATGATTGGTTTAATCATTTCTTGCAAGATGTTCATCCGATTAGACCTTTTGTAAAAGTGCGAATGCCTTCTTTTAATATGACCAATGCCGAGAGAAATGCCATTGTGACTGGTTTTCAAGCAAAAGCAAAACAGATGACTTATGACGATAATCTCGCTGATGTTGTATGGGAAACTGGAGAGAGGGAAGCAGCAAATAAATTATGGGATGCCCTGGCTTGCGTTTCATGTCACTCTATTGGTTTTACAAAAACAGATCCAATGGCACCGAATCTGCATCTTTCCAGGCGGAGACTGCGTGCTTCATGGATAAAAGAATGGTTGCTTGATCCGCAAAAAGTTATGCCTGGAACAACCATGCCTTCTTTCTGGCAAGATGGAGTTGCTACAGAGGCGCAAATCTTAGACGGCAATGTAGAAAAACAAATTAATGCTTTAACTAAATTGATTTTAGATTTTGGCGATAAAGATTTTCCCAAGAAATAGAATTTACAAGGAGTAGCTATTTATGAACGGACATGCACACACAAAAAATCATGGGATGATTCATTATCCAGTTGGTGGAGGGCAAGCTGATCCTCAGTTTGGAAATGCCAGTCCAGGTAAAATTGGAATGTGGATATTTCTTGTCACCGATGCCATGTCTTTTTCTGGACTACTTTTGGCCTATGCTATTTTGAGATCGACAAAGCCTTGGCCTCATCCAATTGAATCTCTTGGGGGTGTAGAGCTTTCTGGATTCATGACTTTTCTTTTGATTTGTAGTTCTGTTTCCATGGTTCTATCAATCGATGCATGCAAACATAAAGACAAAAAAGGAATGCTCAATTGGTTGCTTTTAACCATTGCTGGTGGGGCCGCTTTTTTATCGATTCAAGCCTATGAGTACCATCATCTAATGCATGAAATGGGCATGAGTTTTAATTCCTATGCTCATGGGAATGCCCTTTTTGCCACTACTTTTTTTGCGGTTACAGGATTTCACGGTGTGCACGTTTTGACAGGTGTTCTCTATTTACTTTTTATGTATAAAAAGGCCCACAATGGGGATTTCGATCATGGGAATTATAACCAGCTTGAAATCGCCGGACTTTTTTGGCACTTTGTGGATCTTGTTTGGATTTTAGTTTTTACCTTTATTTATTTGTTATAATGAAAAAATATTTTTTGCTTTTTTTATCTTTATATTTTTTTTTGCAAGAGGTAGGAGCATGTCCTGGCTGTGTGGGGGCAAATCCCAAAGATAAAAATATTTTTATTATCGTCGGAATTTTTGTAATATTGATTTATATCCCAATGTTTGTTCTCTATAAAATGATTTACAAGCATAGAAATCACAGTAAATCATTTAGCAAAGCTTAATAATGAATATTGCTTTTATTCCCACACTAAATGCCTGTCTTAATTTTTTATCATTTGTTTTATTAATTGCCGGTTTTATTTCCATTAAAGTTGGCAAAAAAGAACAACATAAAAGATTAATGATCAGTGCGCTTATATCCTCAAGTACTTTTTTGGTCTTTTATCTTTATTATCATTACCACTTTCCAGTCAAAAAATTTCCCGAATTGGGTTGGATTAAGACTCTCTACCTTACTATTTTACTTACCCACACTGTATTGGCAGTGGTGATGTTGCCCATGATTTTTATCACCTTTCGCTGCGCTTTTTCTGGCAATTTTGTTTTGCATAAAAAGTGGGCACGCCGTACTTTCCCCATTTGGTCTTATGTTTCAGCAACTGGAGTTATTATTTATCTCATGCTGTATCAATTATTTTCAACTCAACATTAAAACTTTTCTTGGACAAATTTAGGCGGTGAGCGGTAAAGTTCGTTCTACCTTTAATGATGAGAGTTTGAAGTAGTGTGAGAAAAATAAAAATTTCTTGGATCGTGCTAGCGAATATTGTTTTGACTTTTTGCTTACTGATGCTCGGTGGCCTAGTTCATAATACTCAATCAAGTTTGGCCTGCCCAGATTGGCCACTTTGTTACGGGCAAGTCTTTCCTAAAATGGAAGGTGGAATTTTAATCGAGCACAGTCATCGTTTGCTCGCCAGTTCAGTTGGGTTTTTTACCATTCTTATTTTAATTTTGAATATCAAGTTTAAAAGTTCTAAAAAAATAATTCTTTTTTCAGCTGTGAGTTTGTGCTTGGTTATTATGCAGGGAATTTTAGGTGGTATTACTGTCATTTATAAATTGCCCACGATCGTTTCTACTTTTCATTTAGGGTTATCACTTATTTATTTCAGTTCGTTGATTTATTTACATCATTTAATTAAATTTCAAGAATCACATGCTTTGTCTCATAAACTTGATTTCCCTGTAATTAATCTTAGACAGATGCTCTTATTGTCGACGACGATGCTTTATTTGCAAATTTTACTTGGGGCTTTCATGCGTCACTCTGGCGATGGCGTGGCATGTGGTTTGGGGTTTCAGCACTCACTTTTATGTTTTGATACCATCAAGGGACAAAATACTTTTTGGCCGGCAACTCTTCCCGCTCAAGTACATCTTTTTCATCGTTATTTTGCTTGCTTAGTTTTTTTGCTTAATTTGTCGGTAACTTATTTTATTGTAAAAAAAATAAAAGTTTTGAGAATTTGGATGATCGCTTCAAATTTTTTTCTTATGGGACAAATTGTTTTGGGTATTTGGACAGTGGCCTCAGGGATTGCAGTGGTGCCGACTACTTTGCATCTGCTTGGCGCCGCACTTTCGTTGGCGATGTTGATAAAGTCCAATATTATTTTAAATGATCTGAGTCAGGAAAAGGATTCCGAGCACAATCTCTTTTCCGATCTATTTAGTTTGGCAAAACCTAAATTAACAGCACTAGTGATGAGTACTGTTTTTATTGGTATGATCCTTGCTCCTAATAATACTTCTTTGTTTAAAGCAATTTGGGCATTTTTACTTATTCTTATGGTTGTCATGGGGGCTTGTGTGCTTAATTGTTACATTGAGAGAGATGTCGATTTAAAAATGGAGCGAACGAAAAATCGTTCATTGCCAGCGGGAAGATTGGCCCCCGATACTGCATTATTCTTTGGATTATTTTTTACTGTGGTGCCAATTGTTTTGATTTATCTGCAAATTAACACGATCACTGCCGTATTGGCATTCACTGCCTCTCTTTTGTATTTACTTGCTTATACTCCAATGAAGCAGCGATCAGAAAATGCTGTTTTTGTCGGAGCACTTCCGGGCGCACTTCCCCCCATTTTGGGTTTTACTGCAATCACTGGAAAAATTGATTTATTAAGCGGAGCAGTTTACCTCATTATGCTTATTTGGCAGATTCCTCATTTCTTCGCCATTTCGCTTTTTCATTCTGAAGATTATGGACGGGCGAAGATACTCACTTTTCCCAATGTAAAAGGGCCAAAATTTACCAATTATAATATTCTTTTATTCACCGTCATTTTAATATTTGTCACTTTTCTTCCTTATTATTTTGGGGAGGCGAGCAGAACTTTTTATTATGCAGCCTTGGTTCTCGGATTCCTTTTTATTTTTTTAGCATCTAGAGGACTGTTTTCTTTTAATTCTGATAAAGATCACAAAACCTGGGCGCACCAATATTTTTATGCCTCAATCATTTATTTACCGCTGCTTCTCCTGGCCCTTATCTTTTTTAAATAGATTAACTGTTTGTTTGAAGATAAAATAAAAGAAGTTTTATCATTGTATTTTTAAGAGGAAGGGGCCATGAGTTTTGCCATCATGTATTTTATTTCTTCCGCATTTGCTGACACCCATATGAGTTTTTGGGAGCGGATTAGTCCACCTAAAGATATTTCCGTTAACGGGCATTTAATTGATTATCTTTTTCACTACACAACATTTTTTAATATTGTATTTTTTCTTTTAGTTTGCGCAGGGCTTTTTGGATTTTCTTATTTATACGCCAAGAAGAGACACCCTATTGCTTATTACACCCATGGAAATAAAAAAATTCATGTTATAGTTGCAACACTAATAGGGGCATTTGTATTTTTTGCTATTGATTTAAATATTACTCGAATGTCGAGCAATGATTTTAGTAAAATCTTTGCCAATTTTCCCAAAAAAGATGAAGACGTAATTAAAGTTGAGGTACTGGCCCAGCAATGGATGTGGACTTTTAGATATGCCGGTGCTGATCAAGTTTTTAATACTGACGATGATGTTATTACAACTAATGATTTGAGATTGCCGACGGGTAAAAAAGTAGTTCTTGAGCTTTTATCTAAGGATGTTATCCATTCTTTATTTTTGCCGAATGTTAGGCAAAAAGTGGATGCGATGCCGGGGAGAATTTCCAAAATGTGGTTTGAATTAACCACCCCTGGCAATTATGAAATAGCATGTGCAGAAATGTGCGGGACTCATCACTATAAAATGGCCTCAAAATTTAAAGTTTATAGTCCTGAAGATTTTCAAAGATGGCTGGCCACTGCTAATCAAATGGCCCTCGCTGAAAATGATCTGGCGAATGCCGATTATTTTTGGGGCTGGCAGTGGGAAGAATAAATAATTAAATAAATGAATACGGAGTAAATATGGCAACTTTTGAACAACACATCCATCCAGCACCAACAACTTTTCTCTCGAAGTATATTTTTTCTTTTGACCATAAAGTAATTGCAAAGCAGTTTTTGTGGTATGGAATATTTTTTTTAGCAGTCGGCGGGATGATGGCCTTGATGATTCGCTGGACTTTGGCCTTCCCCGGTGAGGCTTTCCCCATTATTGGAACAATGCTTTTTCCCGATACTCACGGAGTGATACCTCCCGATACCTATGCCATGCTTTTTACTATGCATGGAACCATCATGATTTTTTATGCCATTACTCCTATTTTGATTGGAGCATTTGGAAATTTTTGTATTCCTCTGATGATTGGCGCTCGAGATATGGTTTTTCCCACTCTCAATATGCTTTCATTTTGGTTTGCTGTTTTATCTGCAATTATTCTTATGAGTTCCCTTTTTACTCCACTAGGTGCCGCTGCCGGAGGTTGGACTTCTTATCCGACTCTTTCTACGGTGATTGGAAGCCCTGGCGTTGGGCAGACTTTATGGGCCTTGGCCATTTTTGTGGTTGGGATTTCCTCTACTCTTGGAGCTATTAACTACATCACGACAATTATTGTTCTCCGCGCTCCTGGAATGGGTTATTTCGATATGCCTCTGACTGTTTGGGGACTTTGGTTAACGGCTATTTTAAATGCCATTTTTTTGCCAGTGCTCGCTGCTGGAGTATTGCTTTTAATTTTTGATCGAGTTTTTGGGACAACTTTTTTTCTGGCGGGAGCTGCGGCCACTAGCGGTTCAGGTGATCCCGTTTTATTTCAACATGTTTTTTGGATTTTTGGCCACCCTGAAGTTTATATTTTAATTCTTCCAGCTTGGGGCATTGTCTCAGATTTACTTTCTTTTTTTGCGAGAAAGCCGGCGTTTGGCATGAAGGCCACGGCGCTTTCTATGACTACCATTACTATTCTTTCCACTTTAGTTTATGGCCATCATATGTTCACCACTCAAATGAGTCCTCTTTTGACTCAAAGTTTTATGACCTTAACGATGACCATCTCTATTCCTTCTGCCATTTTCTTTGCCAATTGGTTAGGAACAATTTGGAAAGGCTCAATTCGTTTTACTTCACCCATGCTTTTTTCTTTGGGAGTAGTATTTGTATTCGGGCTTGGAGGTCTAACCGGTCTCTATCTTGGTACGGTGACCACTGATCTTTATCTTCACGATACTTATTTTGTGGTAGGGCATTTCCATTACACGATGGCAGCGTCCGTTCTCCTTGGCGGTTTTGGTGCTATTTATTTTTGGATGCCCAAAATGTTTGGAGTGATGATGAACGAATGCTTGGCCAAAGTTCATTTTTGGCTGACTATGATCGGCCTTAATGGGATATTTATGGGCATGATGATTGTTGGTTATGCAGGAATGCATAGACGAATTTATAACCCTTTTGTCTATGAGTATTTGCAAAAATTAATTCCCATCAATACCTTCATTACCTACTCTGCCATTTTAATGGGTTTATCGCAGTTTATTTTTCTTTACAACTTTATCCATGCACTTCTTAAAGGTGAAAAAGCCTCCGATAATCCCTGGGAAGTGGGAACTTTGGAATGGACTATTCCTTCTCCCGCTCCTCACTATAATTTTAAAGAAATTCCAGTGGTCAAATGCGGCCCCCATGAATTTGGAAACCCTAATTTAAAAAACGGCCGTGATTATCAATATCAAACTGAACAACTGGTTGAAGGGTAGGAACTAATGAGTTCGGTGAATGCTGAAATTCATAATGATATCCAAGATGAGTTAAAATCTTCGATTGGAATGACTGTTATTTTGGTGTCTTTAATGATGTTTTTTGGCACCCTCTTTTTTGGTTATGCGGTTTATCGTTTTACTACAGAGACTTGGCCACCTATGGGCATGCAAAAAATTAATTTAATGTTGCCCTCAATGACAACGATCGCAGTTTCTTTGGGAAGTTTATTTTTTGAAATTTCCAAAAAATATTTGAATAAAAATAACAAAATTCAGGGAAAGAATTTTTTGATTTTGAGTATTGTTATGGGTCTGTCTTATGTTTTTTTTCAATATTTACTTTGGAGATCGATGGGTCAATTAGGGCTTTATACCTCGACTGGTATATTTGCTTCTTTGATCTATGCTTTTACGTGGATTCACGTTGCTCACATGTCAATGGCATTAATTTTATTTTTTTGGGCCTACATCGCCCTTTTACCTCGGGAAATTAATAAGAAGATGTTGAGAAGTTTCACTAATATTGGAACTTTTTGGCATTTTTTGTCAGGAATTTGGTTTTTTATATTTATATTTTTATTTGTTTTATAGAGGTTTAAATGAAATCAAACTTAGCTGCAATTTTTCTTTGTTTATGGGTGATGATCGCTTGCTCAGATCATTCATTTAAAGAAGGAAAATACTTTGCAGGTGGTAAGTATGTCACAGCAGAAACACTTAATAAGGGAAAAATGACTTACACAGAATATTGTATGGCCTGTCATGGTGTGAATGGCGACGGAAAAGGCCTCTCAGCTAAAGGATTAGTTCCTCCTCCTCGTGATTTTACTTTAGGCCTTTATAAATTCGGACAGGTTGTTTCTGGAGAGCTACCAAGCGATCAGGACTTCAAACACATAATTAAAACTGGGCTAAATGGCACAGGGATGCTCGCTTGGGATATGAGCGATGAACAAATGGACTCTGTCATTCAATACATTAAAACTTTTGCTCCAGCGGCGTGGGAGGGGAAAGATAAAAAAATAGGTGAAGCAATTGTGGTGACACCTGACCCTTTTGGCGAGGCCCATAAAAGCGCAGCAATTGAACGAGGAAAAGAAGTTTATCATATTACCGGACAGTGCCAGACATGCCATCGGGCCTACGTCAGCAAAGAAGAATTGTCGGCGATGAATAAAAAAATTAATAATCAAGCAATAACCGATTTTGATGCAAATCTTTATGAAGTTAAATCGCAAGATTCACAACACAATGTAAAAACAGTACCTCCAGATTTCACTTGGCATAGTGTGCGTTCAGCAAAATCAGTTGATGAACTTTATGTGCGAATTGCTGCCGGGATTGGTGGAACCGCCATGCCCAGTTGGAAAGATACTATTACCAACGAAGATATTTGGGCGGTCTCACATTACATCCGCTATTTAATGGACATGAAAGATACTCCGGCCCGGGAAGAACTTATAAAGAGATTGCAGTAATTTTATGAATACAGACGTACTTTTTGCATCTACTTATTATCGTTCTTCAAATCGAGTTGAGAGATTGGTATTAAAAAAACGGTTTTGGCTTTTTTTTATTTTAATTTCTTTTGCTTTTCCTATTTATCGATCGATAAATAGAACGTTGCCCCCGCCTGCTCCGATTCTTTTTCAATTGCCTGAATATATTTTGACCAATCAATTTGGGAAAACTTTTGGCTCCAAAGATTTAACTGGCAAAATTTATTTGGCCAATTTTATTTTTACTCGTTGCCCTTCTTCTTGCAAGGAAGTTATTAAGGCCATGAGTAAAGTACAAAAACGAATTCGGGGACTGGGAACCAATGTGGGAATAGTTACTTTTAGTGTTGATCCAGAATTCGATACACCCAATATTTTATATAAATACTCTCGTGAAAATCAGGCCAATCCTTTTGTCTGGTCTTTTTTAACTGGGACAACCTCTGAGATGGAAAAGATTGTGATTGGTGGATTTAAACTGATGATGGATAAAGATAAAAAAAATCCTGATATGTTTGACATTGCCCATTCTGAAAAAATTGCTTTTGTAGATGAAAAAGGACAAGTTCGAGGTTTTTATTCTATTGATAATCAAAGTATCGACAAATTAATGATTGATCTGGGTCTGTTAATTAATTTACCCAAAGACAAAAGAATTTAGGAGGAAAAATGAGCGGACATGAGCAAGGATCTGCAAATCACAATCATCGCAAAGAGTATGTTATCGTATTTTTTGTTTTGACTTTTTTGACTGCTATTGAATTGGTAATTCCATCTTTAAAAAATGTGGCCTATGTTTTTAGGGCCTCGTCTTTGATCTTTCTCGCTTTGGGAAAGGCACTTGTAGTAGCTTATTTTTATATGCACCTAAAAGATGAAACTAGATGGCTGAAATATATTGCGGCAATTCCTATCTCTGCGGGATTTTATGCTGTTGTTTTGATTTTAGAATCAATGTCTAGGTAATAAGGGGGAACAATGAGTGGACAAGTTAGAGAATCTTCTATCGCTTACAAAGATGTTGTTCGGACAAAACCATCGCATTTTACAATGCCAACCTGGGTATTGCTTATTTTTTTATGTGTTGTGTTTTATGTTTTAAAATCGTTTATTTATTTAAAAGATGAAAAACGCCATGGAAAATAATTCCAACATTCATTAGTGGAATTGGTATAATTCTTAATTTTTAAGTTCAATTTTGAGTATTTGATCATTTAATTTTAATTTTTCGACCACATCCAATCCTTCTGTTACTTGGGCGAATACGGTAAATTTATGGTCTAAATGAGGCAACGTTGTCATGCTAATATATATTTCCGGTTTTTCATTTTCCCAATTTTTTCCGTCCTTAATAACTAGGCCAACAGAGCCAAGGATATGTTGAATAGAATTAAACTCAAAAAGATTTGCGAAAGCTCCTTCGTTAGATGCTCTTTTATTTGTGCCACCAAATTGTAATATATAATTTTTAAAAGACCGGCTGACATTTCCTCCATCGAAGTAACCTTTTTGGATAAGATTAATAACTTTTTCTGAACTTTTCGGTGCGAGGAGTGAGTAGAACTTCATTGTGAAGCTTCCTTTAATTGTGTGCACTACCGCTTTGGTATTTGAATATCCTTGTTCATTCATATCCATGTCCCAAACTAATTCTTTTGTGATTGCATCTCTTGAAATTTTATTTTGAAGAGTGTTAATTTTTTGACAAGCAGAAAAATAAAAGAGAGTAATTGCAACAAGAATTTTGATCATGATTTTCCTAAATTTAACGCAAAACTTTCATAATTTTCCTCCGAATATTTAAAAAAATCAAAAATAAAAATGAAAATCTTTATTGACAGAAAAAGTTGAAATGAATAAATTCCACCTCACCTTTAAATTAGGTTTTTATGGGGGTGTAGCTCAGCTGGGAGAGCACCTGCCTTGCACGCAGGGTGTCGCAGGTTCAATCCCTGTCATCTCCACCATAAAGATTTCTTTGACAATAAAATAATGAATTAACTGCTCAATGCGCAAGTGTTGAGTGGAAGCAAGGCCTTCGGGTTTTGCAAGATGAGAAGAGATGTAAGTGAGTAGTTCG
Source organism: Bdellovibrionales bacterium (assembly GCA_023250815.1). Lineage (GTDB taxonomy): Bacteria > Bdellovibrionota > Bacteriovoracia > Bacteriovoracales > Bacteriovoracaceae > JAHEZZ01. The sequence goes on along the minus strand of JAHEZZ010000071.1, from coordinate 8 downwards.
TAAGAGCT
>JAHEZZ010000070.1 GCA_023250815.1 Bdellovibrionales bacterium | reverse complement strand
CGTCCAATAAAATTTGATTTTTTAATCCCCGCCAGCCCGCATGAATGAGCGCCACTTCATTTTTTCCAAATAAAAGAATGGGAAGACAATCAGCAGTTTTTATTCCTAAATTTTGAAATTTTGCTTTCTCGATAAATAGCCCATCGGCCTCACAAGGAAGTTCATTTATCTCCGCCACTTTGTTCGAATGAGTTTGCTTTACTTCTAGATAGGAGAGAGGAGGGGCTTCATTATAAGTTTCAAAAATAAAGTTTTCTGGCAAATGAAAGGACCAAACAGCTTTCAAATTATTTTCCTTTTAGAGCTTGGATTACTTTTTCAAAAATTTCAGGGGGAGGTGTTTCAAAAAAAAGTTTTTTCCCGGTCATGGGATGAATAAAACCCAATCTCTTGGCGTGTAAAAAGGGGTGGGGGTAATCTTGAATAATTTGTGACACATTTTTTCCCAGTCTTTGTTTATGCTCTCCGGGATTGCCATAAAGGGGGTCATTTAAAATGGGCGTTTTTAAAATATCTGAAAGATGCACTCTAATTTGGTGGGTCCTTCCAGTTTCTAAGAGCAATTCTACATGAAAACATTTTTCAAATTGTTCTAACAATTTAAAATGAGTCAGGGCATGTCGCCCCTCTCTTACGTTGGCGGCCATTTTTATACGATTGGTGGGATGACGGCCAATCGTACTTTCTATTTTTCCACCGGCCAAAACTTCGCTTCCCATGGCAATTGCTTGGTAGGCACGTTCAATATTGTGAATGGAAAAAAGTTTGACTAATTCTTCGTGACATTTTTGGGTTTTCGCTGCCACCATGATTCCGGAAGTGCCTTTGTCCAATCGATGAACAATTCCAGGGCGAAAACGATCGCTGACAGAGGGAAAATTATTTTTTAAATCATTTCCTTGATTTAAGCAGTGATACAAGAGGGCATTGACTAAAGTTCCGTCGGGATTTCCAGCTCCAGGATGCACCACCAGTCCGGCCGGTTTATTAATCACAATTAAATATTGATCTTCAAATAAAACATCCAGAGGAATATTTTGCGGAAGAGCATTGGGAGCAGGCAACGGTGGGATAGAGACAGCGAGCTTGGTCCCTTGCGGCGGGACTCTTTTTAGTTCTAGTTTTACATTGGGATTTGGATTTAAAACTAAAATTTGACCTTGCTCAAATAAAAACTTTATAAAAGAGCGACTGAGGTTAGGGAGTTTTTCTACTAAAAAAAGATCTAACCTTTTATATTTTTCTTTATCAGCTGCTGTGACTTCTATCTCCACTTCTTCAATGTCGAGTGAGGGTGCTAAATGGGCCGGTGATTCATCCATATTTTAAGGTGGAAAAAAGAATTATCACGACTTTGGCCCTAGCGCCTTTTTCATTTGTGCCAGAAAAGAATTGGCCACAAGTTCAGGGTTTAATTTTAGAATTTTAGCGTATTGAAAAACAAATCCTCTGACGTAAACAGGAGCGGGAAGTTTTTTGAATTCTTCTTCTTCAATATATTGCAAATAAGTTTTGGAAACTTTGGTTATATCCGCCATTCTCACAAGGTTTACTTCTTTGTATTCGCGAATTCTTTTTAAAAACTTGCCGCTAAATTCTACCGCTTCTTCAATTTCTCGTTCCAATTCATTATCTATTTTATGTTCAAGTGCATAGCGCTTCGTTGCCACAATTTTTGTGATATTTTGGCTTTGGCTGGGAGTAATTGTTTTTTGTTCTATGGGGTCGGCCATGAGACGTTTGAAGCTGTCATTTTGAACGTTGTGATTTATTTCAGCAAAAGGGTTATAGGAAAGAGTTATCCCCCGGGCCTTATCGTATTGCAGGCGTTTGTTGGGATCGCTTAAAATGACATAGGCCTCATCTACTAGTTTTAACATCTGTTCGCATTCTTCGTGACTCATTAACGAATAAAGAGCAATGCTATCTTGGGAATAAGCATTTCGAGTGCGATTATATCCTTCATGAATTTCCTCTGGAGTGGCATTGGTGGGCGCCTCTAAAATGTCGTAGTAATTTTTTTCTTTGGGCGAGTTCATGAAAGCTCCAACAGGCGATGAACTATTTTATCAAAGTTAGCGACTAAACTTGAATTGGGAAACTCCATGAGGAGCGGGCGTCTGCGTTTCACACTTTGCCATACTGTTGCATCGTAATCTAAATAGCCGACATAATCTAAATCAATTCCAAAATATTTTCGACAAATAATCTTCATAGAAAATCCAATATCGATATCGGCTTGAGTTCGCACTTGATTGATCACCAATTTGGGTTTTAATCGATTCAGTTCTGCTTTCAGGCGATGGCCCATATTAGGATTAATTTCGATCACTCGTGTAATTAAATCGGCAGGAGTGCTTTGTTGGGAAATTTTGACGTTCATTGCTTGATCAATGACGGGCCCTAATTCTAATAGATCTTCCACCATTTTTAATTTTCGGTGGTAAACTGAGCGAATAAAACGATAAGTGTTTTCAATTGAAGTAGGTTCGGGAAGTGTAGTCAATATACCTTGGTCGGCGGCAATAAAAAAATCAAGCGTGTTGAAAGTGGTCCCCGCTCCTAAATCCAAAATAATAAAATCGGCCTCAAGCTCTCCCAGTCTGGAGAGAATTTTTGCTTTGTGCATTTGTTTTAAGTTTGCGATACCGACGTCATCTTGAGCGCCGCTGATGATCGACAAATTGTTGATCAGAGTAGGAGTTTGCAAATCACTTAAATTTTTTACCTTTTTAGAGAGATAATCGGACAAGGTTTTATCAGGAACCGGCACCCCCAGACAGGTATGCAAATTAGCACCACCCAGATCCAGATCTATGGCGACAACTTTGTGTCCCATGAGGGCCAAGCAAATGGAGAGATTGGCAGTAATTAAACTTTTTCCAACTCCGCCCTTGCCTCCACCCACTGCCCAAATTTTATGCTTTCTTTGAGCGCCAAGTTGAGAGTGCAGTGATTTAGCGCCAAAATCTGGGTCAAAAGGCCCTTTTGTGAAGAGTGATGACACGCTTCTTCCTTTGCAATATTGCCGGTGAATGATTCACCACAGATGTTATTATGAAATTATTTTTTGAAAAAGTTAAGTTAATACCAATTTCAAATATTAATTTTTAAACACGTTGAGTTGTTTTTTTCTAATCCAGTGACGCGTCGAGATGGACGGACTTTTATCTTTGAGCTAGCGTAGAAAAAAATAAATAAAAACTTGACTCATGTTGCCGTTTCTTATGGCCAAAGCTTGTCCCATGATGAGCTTGAAATCGAGGTTAGTGGAATGAGATTTACGTCATTTTTGGAGAATATTAATACCCCCTTCGCTCTTCGCAGTGAGATGCATATCCTGAGAAAATTTTGGCATGTGGGAACTGGAATAACTGGCCTTGTTGTCTATCACGCCGCCAGAGTAGATCAGATGCATATGGGAAAGTTTCTGCTTCTTCTTTCTCTTTGTACTTTTTTAATTGATACCTTGAGGCTCAGATCGGCCCTTATCAAACGAATAATGATCCCTATTATGTCGCCTTTTATGCGGGATTGTGAAAGAGAATCTTATTCTGGTTTGCCTTTTTACGCTTTGGGTGTTGGCCTTTCTCTTCTTATTTATGAGGAAAAAATCGCTGTTTTGTCGATAATGTTTTTGGTTTTTTCCGATCCTATTTCATCTTATTTTGGAATTAAATTTGGCAAAGATAAGTTAGTTGGAAATAAATCGCTCCAGGGAACAATGGCGGGATTTGTGACTTGCTATTTCTTGGCGCTTTTTTATTCTCTCTCTAGCGCCGGAGGAGTTGCTGATAGTTTTAATATTCTTGCTTTTTCCCTCATCGGGGCCTTAATTGGCGCAGCTGCTGAGCTTTTTTCTACTCGAGTTGACGATAATCTGACCATCCCACTTTTTTCTGGGTTAGGGCTGACATTGATTAATCTCTTTTTTAAAGTTTTTTAATAATGGATTTAAAAGTTTATCAAACCTCTCCATTTATTGTAGAGAAAATTTGGGGTGGGTCTCAACTTGGAAAATTTCTTGGCCTAACAAATAAAATCATCGGTGAAACTTGGCATGCTTCAACTTTAATTGAAGGGCCATCTTTTGAGACGAGAAAGCAAAAGACCCTTGATCATTTTTTGCAACTTCCCTACCTTCTTAAGCTTATCGATACGAGTGATCATCTTTCTATTCAGGTTCATCCTGACGACGATTATGCCAAGAAAAATAATTTGGGCAGTGGAAAAAGTGAATGCTGGCTTATTTTAGAGGCACAAAAAGGGGCGGGAATTTATTTAGGGTTTCAAGAAAATGTATCAAAAGAAGATTTTTTTAGAGATGTGAAAGCGTCAAAAGACATTTCCCCTTACCTTAATTTTTTTGCTGTAAAGAGCGGCGATTTTTTTTATGTTCCTGCGGGTACAATTCATGCCATTGGCAAGGATGTTCTTTTGTTGGAAGTTCAGCAAAGTTCTGGAGTCACTTATCGTGTTTGGGATTGGAATAGAACAGATGACAATGGCCAACCCCGAGAGTTGCATATTGAACAAGCTTTAAAAATAACTAATTTTGATCTGCAATTTAACCGCAACCTGGCAGCGTTAAAACAAGAGAATCTTTTTTCAAGTGAATCAGAAGCAAAGTGTTTTTTGCTCGTTGAGCATGCAAATTTTAAGGCCACGCTCCTTACAATTTCAGCACAAAACTCCTCTTTTGATCTTGCTTTTCTGGTGAATAAAAGCACTCGGCCTATAACCTTTTTTTTGATCAAAGGATCGGCAGAAGTGGTGTTTAGTAAAGGGAAAGTTGTTTTGCCATTTAAAATTAATAAATGGGATTGTTTGGTATCTGCAGAAGAAGATGTTAAAATTTATTTAAATGCTTTTGAAGAGACATCTATATTGATTGTTTCTTGAATGATTGACGGTGGCACTTTGATGAAAAAAATAAACCTGCTTTTCTTGCTACTCCTTATACTGTGGGCATCTTGTGTTAAGAGGTCAAAGGTTAATTTTTATGAAAATGGTCAAATTGGTATTTATCCCCAGAATGCTGAAATAAGGGGAGTAAAAGCAGTGATCTGGAAGGTTGGCCCGGGATTTAAACAAGAAGTTCATAAAGGTTTTAGAGTGACCTTGCAATTTCCCAAAATTGCTCTCGATATGTTAAAAAAAATAAATAACATAAAAGGGGCCAACGGTTATTTGCTTAGAATTTTACGATTAAATAATGATGGCCAACAAATACTCACTTATTTTGAAATTCCTTTTAGTAGCCCAAAACCTGGAGCTGAAAGTTTTTTTCACGAGCTTACAACTACTTCCTTTTCCTTATATTACCCTGATGCTTCAATGTCTTTGCGCTTTGAAAAAATGATGTGCCCTCCAATGGGAACACAGAAAGTATTAAATAATATGAAAATTGAAAATAATAATAACGAACGACCAGGCCATCTTTTATTGGATAGTTCGGAGGAAGAATATATTACCGAAAAGGTTCATGAATTTAATTTTTATAATATGGCCTTTAATGGCGGGCGTGATCTTGCTGGAACTTATCAATTTGAAATTGCTTTTTTTAATACTTTGGCCAAAAAAAAATTGAGTTCTTATTATAAAATTCCTGGGCATGTCATCGTTTCAGGGGAAGTAGAGACACCGATTGTCGGTTGTACTAATTTTCAGATTCCGGCGAAAGAAAAAGATAAGGACTTAAAAGATATTAAATTTGGCAGGCCTTAACTATTTATTTGCAAGAAAGAGGGTACATAATTTCATGTCCTTCTTTATTCCTGATAATGAGGTAGTCTGATAAGTCAGAAGGATTTTCGAGGTCTTTTATACCAACCACAAATTGCCGTCCTTCTATCACTGTGTTTTTAACTATTCCGTTTCCTACTAGCGTCGTTTTGACGTTATAGTTAGATGCTAATTTTCGATATGTTCCACTTTCTTTGTTTTCTTCATCAATCATTGTCAATGTTTCTGGAGTGACGTCAAAAATATATTTTTCGTTTGGTGTATGGCAGTTAAAGTTTTTAACTTTTATTGATGCATTGGCCTTTCCGGCAAGAAAGAATAGAGTCACTAGTGATAAAATTGTAAATGTTTTTTTCATATTTCCCCCTCTGTGGTGATCAGTGCTTTATCTGCAGAAAATATGCCAATCACAGAGGAGAAAAATCATCCAGTTAAGACTTCAATAATTGTCATATTTTTAGACAGTTGAAATTAATGTCTAAAATAAATACAACTTTGAACCGAATCGTCCCGAATTGAATCAATCCGTTTTGATGATTTCTTTTGTTTTTCGAGCAAGATTCTTTAGCGCCTCAAAATGTTCGGGAGTCCTTTGAGTAATGCTTTGATAGGTCGCTAGCAAGTCGAGGTGTTCGGGAAGTTGATTATGACGGGAGCGCTTTAGCGCCTCTTTGGTAAACTGTACTGCAAGGCCTGGAAGTGTAGCAATTTGCAGGGCCAGTTTATGGGCAGTGGCCTTTAACTCATTGCTTTTTACAAGACGATTGAGTAGACCCCACTGTAAGGCCTCTTCTCCTTTGACTGTTCGGTTGGTTAATAACATTTCCATCGCACGGGGATGGCCTATAAGACGAGAGAGAAAATAAGTGCCTCCATCTCCGGGAACGAGGGCCAGCTTGGCAAAGGTCTCGCAAAATTCTGCTTTTTCGCTGCCAATGCGAAGGTCTGCCATGCAGGCCAGGTCACAGCCTGCTCCTATTGCTGGGCCGTCAATCACGGCGATAATTGGTTTAGAAAAATTTTCTATTGCTAGAGGGATACGTTGAATGCCGCATTTATAATTCATGCGAAGCTCTGGCGTTTCTCCTTTAAACATACCCTTTTTCTCTAACATGTCTTTGATGTCGCCCCCAGCACAAAAAGTTGGGCCTTGAGCATTTAAAAGTACGACCTTAGTGGCCACATTTTTATCAGCATTTTGCAAGGCATCTACGATCGAATTTACCATATCGCTAGATATGGCGTTGTGGGCCTCTGGGCGATTTAAACTAATCGAGCAGAGAGGGCCTTCATTTTTTACTTTTAAGTCTTTCATATCGTCCTTCTGGTTTGATTTACACCTCAGTGAAAAGACAAATAGCAGTATGAATGAAATCAGTTTTTTTTTGTGATGTAAATGGTATAAAAATTCAACTGGAACCCGTATGGCCAGAGACAATATCTGATGTCGAAGCTTGTTCCTGATTGTTATTGTCGGGCTTATTGAATTTGATTTTTTTAAAAATCATGACAGAATAACAAATACAATTATCAAAGGATCGATCTTGAAAATTATTTTGCTATTTATTAAATTTGTTATTCTTCTAACTTTTTTCTCAAACAGTTATGCCGGTTCGATATTTTCTTTAACCATGACGATCGGCTCTTCTACTATTACTCGAGGTTACGGCAAAGCTGAGGAAGTGATAGATGCGATTAAGCTTAGTAAAATACAAACCTTATTTCCAAGCTATGCAGGAACTGAACTTGTCACTATGAATTTAGACTTTCGAGGTTTGCCTGTTACTTTAAGTTATGCGGCCAGCAGTAACAGCTTGGTTTTTTCCATTCCTTCAATTAGTGTTTCAAAAACTTTTGTCGGTTCTGATCGAGATGATGCTAACTCTCAGTTTAAAAAATGGTTAAAATCAGACGGTGGAAGTGCACTTAATCAAATGATGGCAAAACTAGCAGAAGTATCTTCAAGTGATCCAATTGCCGGAAACCCTGCCAGTATGATGTCGCAAATGGTGGCGAATGATTTTGGAAGGTCCTTCAATACACCCTCGCCCCCTGCCACGAAAGGTGGAGATACCAATAATCAATTTGGTATAGGAATGAAGGCCAGTCGTTTTACAAGTAATGGTCAGGAAACTAAAAGCTTTACTGCTCCGATTGGTTATACTTGGAAATTTGATTTTGATCCCAGACATCAGATATCTTTGTCTTTGCCAATTTCCTACGTTCAAGTGGAAGAGTCCAAAAGTTATAATCTCAGTTTGGGTTTAGGTTATCAATTTCCGGTGGCCGAACATTGGTTAATTACACCGTCGATTGGTTACGGGATTGTCGGGTCTATTGATTTAGGTTCAGTAGGGCAAGTCGTATCGACTTCAGTGAGCAGCAGTTATCATTGGGATCTTCGTAATTCACAGAGCATTGGTTTATGTAATATGATTGGACATTATCAAACATTAAAATTTTCTTATGGGGGAATAACTGTCGATCCAGGTTTATCTAATCAAGTTTTTAGAAACGGGGTTCTCTACACGATTCCAAATAGAATATTCGGCTGGGATGCTTCCACAGAATTATTTGTATTAGACACTAGATTTGTCGGTTCAAAACTTTATATGAACAGTTATCAAGAGCTGGGGTTCTCTGAGGGAAGTAATAAAAGTGTAGTATCTCTCGCAAAATATATACGAATAGGTGCTAGCTATTTACATTCTTCAAAGGCCAAAGGCTTTACTCTTAATTTTGGATATAGCTTCTAGAATATACTGGAAAAATAAACCAGTGATGGTTATAGATCATTTTTGAAATTGGCCCATTTTTTGAGGGAGTTCGACTTTTAGAAAGGACAATTGTGAACCATTCTCAAGTGTATTAATGACGGTATATTTGCAAGTTCTCCATCGCACAGCACTTTATAAAGTTTAGAATCTTCAGCGATTGTCGGTTTTAAAACAGCGGAGGCCCATTCTGCCGGGGTTATTTTTTCTAACTCTTGAATAGTGATTAATAACTCGCTTAATTTTTCCATTTTGATCTCTCTAGATACATTCGCTGGATTTTGCAAATAATACCAGCTGGGAAAACCTTGATAATTTTTAGACTCGCTAAATGCCAATCTCATTCTACAAATTGTTCCTAAAAGACTTACTCCAGATTGGGCACAAGGATTAGTTGCATTCATTTTATCAACTGTAACTATTATGCGTCCTTCTACACCTGAAGCATTATTTCCGGCCACAGGAGATAAAATTTCCTCAATTCGTTTATCTATTTCTTTAAAACTTTTTGCCAATTCTTCTTCACTCATCGCTCTATAATATTTCATCAGTTCTATTTTTGTTGTTTTTTTTCCCTCTTTTATTGCAGGGGAAAGTCCGGGAATTTCTCTCCATTTTGAACCACCTCTCACTGTTGCTAATTGTTCTAGAGCTATATTTTCTCTCCACATCAAAATATCTGGAGCTAAATTTCCTGCGATAATTGCCAACCGTCTTTCTTCAATTGCTGCAGGCGTGTAAGAGTTCCTTACCGCTTTCATATATTCGGGGTCCCTCATAAAACCGAGAAAGTGACCAACAAAATCGTGTTCATACATCGTTATTAATTTGCCGGGAGACACTTCTGCATGGGTTTTAATATTGCCAAAAGGAAAATAGCCTTGGGATAAAACATGATTGAAGTCTTGGGATTCCAATATCCCTGAAGGGTACTCCTTAAACCCCTTTGCGATGTCTTCTTCTAAACCAATCACTCGGCATGGGGGAAAAGTCAGTTTTCCAGTGGGAGGAAATCCTTCAGGAACAACAATTTGACCAGGTTTAAGAATATCTTTTTCTTGGATTTTGCCGGCGGCCTTAAGCTCATCCATATATTTATTATAATTTCTAGCGAACCTTTGAGGCAGTGGGAATTTAATCTTAGTTACTACTCCATTTTCTCTCTCTACAACACATCCCAAGCGTTCTAATAATTTTGCATCACTTCCTGTAAGCATCCCGCTGCTAAAAACGGCTGCATAATCTTCTGCTGATGTTCCAGCAGCTGTACGAGCAGCTTTTTTAAATTCTCTGGCCTCATCTAGTTTTTTAAAAAATGGACTTTTTTCCACTGCGACTAACTCTGAATCAGTGTCATTAAGTAAAACAAGAGGGCAATCACTTTTGCTTAAGGCAAAAGGGAATTTAAAAAAAAGAAGAAGAATGGAAATAAAGATACCTTTCATGAGAACTGGTCGGCAAAAACGGATTAATATTTATTGGTTTTATATCTGAGCTTATTACTTGGGCGGATAAAAGATAGTAGGATGATTGAGTTGTTAAATCTATTCAAGATATTTAATGCCAATTTTAATCACGTTAGAATCAAGTTGAATGCGCCAACATACTTCTGCTTTGAGCGCTTTGAGTTTTCCTACTGCGACCTTAATTATTTGACCTATCTGCAGCTCTTCGGCGGCCAGAACAATAATTCCGCAACCTTTATAGGCCTCTTCAAATACAAGCCCAACCAGTTCTGGGTGAAATTTTTCTCCTTTTTTAATATCGATAAGGGCCAATGTTCCAGCATCAGCTTTGAAGCGTGTATATGAACGTTTCATTTTCATCTTTTCTCCTATAAAAAAAGGCCCTCCAGCTAAAGACTTAGGGAGGGCCTTTTTTTGCGATCTAAACTTTATCTTTCTCTAGATTCTTATAAGCCAAGCTAGAGCAACAGTGTCTCGTGTCTGTTGTAATTTAAGATCATTTTCAAAAATATTTCTTTTTGCACCATCATGTCGAAATTCTAATCGTAAATCGCTAACGCTGGACATGGCCATATTACCCGTCAATGTGTGGGCAGTAATTTTATCAGCGTAAACTCCTAGTCTAAAAAAGGAGGCATTTGCAGCAGTTTTTTCGTGGTAAATCTCTGTACGCCAAGTGAGAGAATAAGTATCGCACAATTTGTAATGAGCATAACCAACATAAGTCACCCATGTTTGATCTTTTCCGTTACCGCCTCCGGCCTTTTCATCTTTACCTGACAAGTAGTCAATGGCCAAAGTTAGGGGTGAGATAGGCGTTACAGATGCATTGAATTCATGAATTGTGCGCTCATCGCCACTTTTTGTGCGAATGGAATCTCCAAGCAGTGTACCTTCAGGACCGCTAATATAGTTATAAGTGACGGCAAAATTATTATGAGCGTACCCAAGTTGAGCTCCGTATGTTTTGTCTCCATCTCTTTCACGGCGGTAATCAGTTCCGTCATAGACGTAGGCACCCCATTTAAATCCGTTGGAGTAGGCACCAGTGACAGCAACCCCTTCATGCCAAAATGGCCCCCAGCCAAAAGTATAAGCGCGAGAGTAGTTCCAGTTGTCTTTTGCTTTCGCAACTTCAAAACCGACGTGGGTATAAAATTTTCCAGCGGTGAGTTTATGTTTGCCATCAAAATCGTACACTGCGTAGGCTTGACCAATGTGTTTGCTGATTTCATCTGCCGCATTTTGTTCAGCAAAATCACCAAAGTCGAGGTCGAGGTTTAAGGTTATTTTATCGTGCTTGGCAACTACATTTAACTCTGCCAAGTTGACGGTAAAGTCGTTGCGATAGATATCGTAGTAACGATAAGACTGAGAGTCATCGGCATTATTTGGAGTAGCTGCGCTATTTCCGTCTGTCGAGCTGGTCAAATAGTAAAAATCAAATAGTCCGTGCAGTTTGATCTCTGTGGCCTTTTCTTCCGCAAAAAGTGGTAGACCCACAAGGGAACAACCGAGTAATAACATTAATTTTTTCTTCAAGAAATCCTCTCCTTGTAATACGAATATTAAATTAACCGTTTGAAATAATATATCTATTTGTTTTGCTTTGACAAAAAAAAACAAACAAAAATAATAAAATATTTTAGTTTGTTTTTTATACTGATCACATTTAAAATTCTCGACTGTTTTTATGTCTGACTAAATTATTTTTTTATACAATATCTAAAAGCAAGACTTGCTCCAAAAATAAATCCCCATTACGCTTATATACACTACAAAGAATTTTTTTTAGCAAAGGAGTTGAGATGTTTAATTTTAGCAGAATTGCGAAATCTGCAGCTGTGGCGGCCACCTTGTTGCCTGTGGCACTTTTCGCAGAAGACACCGCTGCAGCTATCAATTCAGGTGATACCGCCTGGGTTTTGATTGCCACAGCGCTTGTGATGTTAATGACCCCAGGGCTGGCCTTTTTCTACGCTGGTATGACTCGCAGTAAGCACTCTGTATCTACTTTATTTCAAAACTTTGCCGCTCTTGGCGTTGTCGGAATTTTGTGGGCGATTTGTGGTTACTCGCTAGCTTTTGGGTTAAGTGGAAACGGTTTTATCGGAAACCTTCAGTGGTTTATGTTAAATGGAGTAAATGCTGCTCCTAATGCCGACTACGCAGCTACTATTCCGCATTCCGCTTTTATGATTTATCAGTGCATGTTTGCGGTGATCACGCCCATCCTTATGACTGGTGCAATTGCAGAACGGGTAAAATTTAAAAGCTTGTTGGCCTTTGTAGCATTATGGTCATTATGTGTTTATGTTCCCGTCGCCCATTGGGTTTGGGGTGTTGGTGGGTTTATCCGGAATCTCGGTGCTCTAGATTTCGCAGGTGGTATGGTTGTCCACATGACTGCTGGTTTTTCTGCTTTAATTCTTGCCATCTTGATTAAAAACAGAAACGACTTTGGCAAAACAGAAACTCGTCCCCACGATGTTGGTTGGGTTATGTTAGGCACCGGCCTTTTATGGTTTGGTTGGTTCGGTTTTAATGCCGGCTCAGCTTTGGGCGCTAACGGTTTAGCTTCCCATGCTCTTTGTAGTACTTTTTTTGCTTCAGCAGCAGCGTTCCTCACTTGGATGTCTATGGACTGGATTAGAAAAGGCAAACCAAGTGCTGTCGGTGCAGGAATTGGCGCAGTGGCAGGTCTTGTGACGATCACTCCAGGATCTGGTTTCGTAACATTTGGGGCAGCAATGCTTTATGGTGTTCTGGCCGGTTCTCTCTGTAATTTAGCAGT
>JAHEZZ010000069.1 GCA_023250815.1 Bdellovibrionales bacterium | reverse complement strand
AAAAATAAATGTGAAAATTCATTATATAAAAAATTGAAAATAAATAAAATCAAAAAAGAAATCGGCATAATGCGAAGAACTCGGCGCATGTAAAAATTTTTAAAATAATTATTTTTATTTTTGGTATTTAAAAGGATATTGGTAATTAGAAGTCCAGAAACAATAAAAAAAAGGTTAACTCCAGTCCAGCCAATCTGAGCAATAAAATAATCCAATTTAAAATAATACTTGGCCGTTATTTTTCTCCACATCCAAGAGATATGATAAATGAGAACTAGAATGGAAGCGATTCCCCTAAGGCCATCAAGGAATAGAAGATGCTCTCCTTTTAAAAATGAATTTTTATATTGATCAGTTATCATCAAAACATAATATCATATTTTAAAAATGAAATCCTTCTTCCTCAAATTTACTCCAATCCCAAAGATAAAATAAAGAGCAAAAATAAAGTAAAGAAATGAAAAAAGATTGTAGGTTGCTTCAAGGTCAGAGTTTTTAAAATTTAAAATCTCAGATTGATTTATATCAATGTGTGAGGCGACAGGGAATTCACTTGTTTTTTTGTAAAATGTTAAAAACTGAATATAGGGAATTTGATTTACTCCTCCGGCAGGATTTATCAACTATATAAGTACTATTTTGCCTAATGAGGTGGGGTGTGTGGAGCTGTTATAATTTTGAATAGGGGAGTAATAATATGAATGACAAAGTTTTGAAATTGCCGCAGAAATCAGACGGTGAAGATTATTTGCGATGTATAGCTCCTGATGTGAAGTTGGGCACAGGGGTGTACTTGTCTAAATTTATCAATCTTTATGGTTGTCAGATTGGAGATCACTGTAAAGTTGGGGCCTTTGCTGAAATTCAAAAAGGTGTGACGATTGGAAATAATACCAAAATTTGCACTAATACTTTAATTTGTTCAGGTGTAAAAATTGGTTCGGGGTGTTTTATTGGAAACGGGACCGTTTTTGTCAACGACAATCATCCTCGGGCCTTAAATGAGAAAGGTGCATTGGAAATTTTTGACGATTGGAAAAATCGCTACGTTGAAACTGTTATTGAAGATTATGTTTCTATCGGTTCAAATTGCACCATTATAGGAGGAATCACCATCGGCCGTGGTGCAATCATTGGAGCAGGTTCGGTGGTCACTAAAGATGTTCCTCCCGGTGAAGTTTGGGTGGGGAATCCGGCGCTCTCCATGCGTTATCGCAAAGGGCTCTTGGGATTTATTCGCGGGATTATTTATCGTATTGCTGATCTCTTTACAAAAGAGCGACATATTTGAGGCCTAGTTCAAAAAAGTCCGTACTTATTTGAAGTTGGCCTCAAAAAAGTCCTTTTCTTGATTGCTTGATTTTGCTATCCTCTAGAGATGGAAGTTCTTAGATCGATTCGCTCAGAAGTGTTGAGTGCCTTGGGGAGTAAAATTGTGTTATTGGCCGGCCCTCGGCAAGTTGGTAAAACTTTTCTTTCAAAAAAAATTTTTACCTCTTACTCTTATTATAACTACGACATTATTAAAGATCGTAAAATATTAAGGGCCGGTCAGTGGGATAGGGACGGTGATTTGATTATTTTTGATGAAATTCATAAGATGAAATCATGGAAGTCTTGGCTTAAGGGTATCTACGATGGTGAGGGAGTTCGGCCTCCCATTTTAGTTACCGGGTCTGCCCGTCTAGATATTTTTAGGAAAGGAGGGGATTCGCTTGCTGGTAGGCATCGACTTGTTAGGCTTCATCCTTTTTCGGTAAAGGAATTGAATCATTTAAATCCAGAAATAGCAGTTGATCGTTTGATTAAAAATAGTGGATTCCCAGAACCCTTTTTTTTAAAAACAGAAAGAGAAGTTGCACTTTGGCGGCGCTCTCACCTGGATGTTATTTTAAGGGAAGATCTTCTGGACCTGGAAAAAGTTAGAGATATTCGAAATATTGAAATATTAATTGATTTATTAAGTGAACGGGTCGGGAGTTCTATTTCATATTCGTCTCTTGCCGAGGATCTTTCGGTATCTTCTCATACAGTGAAGCACTGGATTCAGATTTTAGAATATTTAAATGTGGTATTTATAGTTCATCCTTATTCAAAAAGATTGTCAAAAGCGATTCAAAAGCAACCGAAGATTTATTTTTATGATATTGGTCGAGTGGAGAATGGAGATGCGGCAAAAATTGAAAATTTATGTGCATGCCACCTTTTAAAAAGAAATAATTTTTTGACTGATAGTAAAGGGGAGAAAAGAGATTTATTTTATCTGCGTGATAAAGAAAAAAGAGAAGTTGATTTTCTCACTGTTAAAAATCAAAAGATTGAATATTTGATTGAAGTTAAATCTTCTGATGATCATTTTTCTCCCTCTCTTAATTTTTATCACCAAAAGTTATTGCCAGAAATGTCCATTCAATTAGTTTATAAATTAAAACATAAGCAATCTCTTGCTAAAGACAAAATTATTGTCAAAATTTCAGATTTTTTAGCGGGATTAGAAACATAGTGCTATGTCTCTAATGTACAAAGAAATTTAGAGAGATCGGTAATTGGAATTTTATTGATATTTTTTTCTTTGTGAAGATCAAATACAAGCTGGAGTGCTTGAGGTTTGTCACTTAGCTTTTCTTTGAGATACAAAAGAGATTTAGATAAATTATCATCAGAGGTTTTGACTTCGATGAGAGTTTTTACGACATTATCTTCTTCTATGATAAAATCAACTTCTCGCTGTTCTTTATCTCTGTAATAATAAAGATTGCATTTAATTCCTGTTGTATCTTCAATAAATTTGTTTCGTTTGAAAAAATGATTGGCGACGACATTCTCAAGACGTTCAGATTGATTTTTGACTTGGCCGACATCATGAAAATAAACTTTGGGTTCTTTGAGAATTGTTTTTGACAATTTTTTTGAATATGGCCTCACCACATGAACGATATAGAGATTTTCTAAAATTTCAATCCATTTTTTTATTGTGGGTGGTGATACCGATAAGTCTTGCGCTAGGTTTGTATAAGAGATTCCATGGCCAACACGATTAGCGAGATGTAAAACGAGATTTTCAATCCCGATGAGTTCCCTAACTTTTTCTAAATCAAAAAGGTCTTGTCTAATAATAATATCAAGGTGTGATCGTCTCCAAAGTCTTGATTGGGTCTCGTTTCCCGATAAAAAAGGTTCTGGGAATTGTCCCAATTTTAAAAACTGTTTCATGACTTCTTTTGGGTGTTTGGGATCAATCTCATTTACCGAAAATGGACATAGATGCATTAAATAAAATCGGCCGGCCAAAGAATCTCCCGTTTTTTTAAAGGTATCTAATCGGGCCGATCCAGTTACCAGAAGTGGATTTGAGATTCCTTCAACGTCGTAGATGCCTTTTAACCATTGTTTCCATTTATGCATTTTATGAAGTTCATCTAAAATAACGAGTTGTTTTAAGCGCTCCCAATTTTTATTGATGATATCTTGACGCATTTCTAAGTTATCAAAATTCAAGTAAGTAAATTTAGAAGATAGATTTTTAGAAAAGTGAGTTTTCCCAACCTGGCGTGGCCCAGTTAATAGCAATATTTTTTTTCTTAAAAATTCTTTTGCATAGGGGGTAATTATGCGATTAATTGCTTTTTTCATAATTTATTATAGTCCGGACCAAAGGAAAGTGCAATTTGTTTTAGTCCGGACTAAAGTAAAGTGTGATTTATTTTAGTCCGGACTTGAGTTTGAGATGAATAAGGCGAGCAATTTGATGAGAGGCATTTGCCTCAAAGTGAATTTTTACCTTTTTCATTTTTTCTAGGTCTCTAGCGATTATTTTATTAAGAGTTATTGTCAGCTTCTTTTCGCTAAATCTTGGATTGAGTTGTTTTATTTTTTTCTTCTTGAGTAGTTCATTTCGTTCAGTTTTATTTCTCATAATAATAAGAGGTTTATTAAAATAGACACTTTCATCTACCACTCCACCGGAGTCGCTTAAAATGAATTCGCAAGATTTTATTAATTTTAAGAAGTCCAAATAGTCTTGAGGGGCCATCACTTCAATGTTGGAATGAAGTGAGAGGTTTTCTCGATGGAGTATTTTTTTTGTACGGGGATGAAGGGGAAATATAATTTTTTTGTAGGCGGCCATGTGATTGATGAGATTAATGAGCGTTTTTAAAATAATAGGGTTGTCGGTGTTTTCGGCACGGTGGAGAGTTACCAATACAAAGTCATTTTTTTGTTTAATTTTTTTTAGGTATTTTTGATTGATATAGTGGCAGGTGCTATAGGCGGTATTGGAAAATTGGAAGACATTTTTGATCAATCCCTCTTTTTTTAAATTATTTTTTGATTCTTGGTCATAGCAAAAGTTAAGCCACGCAAAGTGATCGGCCACTATGCGATTTTGTTCTTCTGGTACAGATTTATCAAAGCAACGTGCTCCGGATTCAATGTGGATTAATTTTAGATTGTTTTTTGTGGCACTTATTGCGCCAGCTAAAGTGCTATTGGTGTCTCCGTGAACGACCACGGCAGAGGGATTTATTTCCGTTAATTTTAAACTTAAGGCCGATATCATTTTTGAAAGTTGCACCGTTGGATTATCGTCAAAACTTTCTAGCTGACAATCAATTTTTAGATTAAAAATATCCAGTTGATTTTGATGTAATTCTTTGGAGTAGTGTTGGCCCGTATGAATGACTATTACTTTGAAATATTTTTTAAGACCTTGGATTACGGTGTATAGTTTTATTATTTCTGGGCGAGTTCCCAGAACTACTGCGATTGTTGGCATCATTTAAATTTCCTTGCCAATTATTCTAAAAAAAATAATTTTAGAAATAAGGCCTAAGTGTTCAAAGATAAGGCGTTTGATTTTAGCTTTTGAATATCCAAAAACTCTATAGTTGCTATTGCTTGGAATATCGATAATTTTATAATTTCCAAGAATAAGCCTGCATAATATTTCTGCCATTGCCATGAAGGTATTTGATTTAAATTTAATTTTTTTAATAACGTCTGCACGATAAAGTCGAAATATTGCAGTATAAGAATAAAACCAAAAATGGGGAAATTTAAATAAGGCCAAATTATAGAGAGTGCAAACTCCATGGCTTAGAAGGTGACGGTACCAAGGAAGTGCTACTGAAAAATGGGCCTTGGGATGAACAGCGCTGCCAGAAATACAATCGGCGGTATTGTCGATCAAAATTGTTCTCATGTGAATAATTTCTACTGGGTTGTATGATCCGTCAGCATCAATTGCCGCAATATATTTTCCATCGGAGTTTAATATTCCGGTGCGAACGGCGGCACCTAGATTGCTATTTCTTTCATGTTTAATTATTTTTTTATTTTGATAAAAGGAAAAAATTCTAAGAATATCGGCATTGGTAGAGTCAGTGCTTCCATCGTCCACAAAAACCAGCTGAATAGAAAAATCGGCAGTGCTGATGAGTGGGGCCAGTTTTTCTTTTAATAAGGGAAGAGATTCGCTTTCGTTAAAACATGGGATGATAATAGAAGTGTCAATTGGGTTAGTCATGAGAGTAGAATAACCGATATTCTAAGAAAATTCTCTTAATATTTGATTCAACGAATTTTGTAATTGAGGGTATTTTTGGATTATTAAAGAATGATTTTCTAAAAGACTTTGTCCCATTTTCTTTTTATAAAGACTGATCAGATGGTACAAATTATTATAGCTTTTTAATTTTTCTAAAATATTTAAATGTTTTATTATTTCCGGGCAAAGTTTTTGATAATGGAGAGGCCAGGGGTTTATTTCTTTTTCATGGGATTTCATTGGATCAGATAACTCGGTTAAATCATCAATCAGTTGAAAAACTAGACCGAGAGAATAACCCGCCCGCCAAAATTTTTTATAAATTTTTAATTTTTGTTGTGACTGGTTTAAGAAAAGGGGAATAATAAGAGAAAGTTGAATAAGCCTGGCCGTTTTCAATTCGTGAGTTAATAAAAGAAACTTAAAATTTATAGTGCTTTCTTGATTTAAATCTAAATATTGTCCGTGAATTAATCCACAAGGCCCCATACTTTTAGTTGCTAATTTAAAGAGGAGCGAAAGATTCTTACTTTCAATTTTACTCAGCGATAAGTAAGAGAGATTCAGTAGTCCATCGCCACAAAGTAGGGCCTTCCATTCATTAAATTGTTTGTGCAGGGAGGGCCGCCCCCGTCTTACGTCATCATCGTCCATACAGGGAAGGTCATCATGGGCAAGACTATATGTATGATGCAATTCTAAAAAAAGACAGGCATGGGCCAGATTATTTATATCTTGTTTACTGGCGGTGCCGTCGGCCATGAGATCATAAAAAAGTGAAGCGCATAATTGAGGGCGAAAGAGTTTTCCCCAGGGAATAAGGGCATAATGATAAACTTCTGAAGCGTCAGAGTGGGGGAGATTGGCCTTTAAAAAAGGCAATAATTGCTGTCGGTACCATTGGTCAAAATTGATTAAAACTTCATTAGACATTAAGAAGATTTAGCATGGCGAGGCCTCATTGGCCATTGGTGAAAATTAATCCTGTATCAAGGGAATTGGAGAGGCCAGGGTTCCTTGAATTTTAACTTGATACATATCATTAACCTTTTTTTTATTTTCCAAGAGCATTTTTAAAAGCGCAAAGTTTTCAAAAAATTGCTTACTGAAAGAAATTTCGGTATTGAGCGCTAACTTGCTCATCATAATACTTTTGGCATTAAAATGAATTGTGCCAGAGCCTTTTAAAAAAAAGGGCGATAGAGGGGTCCCTAATTCAATTTTAGAAATATTAATTTTACTATGATCGTCAATCTCTGCTTCGAAAACAAAATTTTTAAGAGGCAATGAAGATATTTCAAGTCCACTGATGAGTTGGGGAGGCAGTTCTAAATTTTTTGATTTTAATAAAATTTTACCATCAATTGGAGCGTAATTTAATCCTTCTTTATATAAAGATGTTTGTAGGTCGACATCGATATTACCGTGAATTTTTAATTTATGAGCAAAAATTTGGCCCAAAAGATCATCGGATAATTTTGTGTTATCGATAATTAATCGATGAGATAAAAATGACAGCGATGTTTTGACTTCAAGATGTGAGCGATCCGTTTCAGCTTCAATTTCAATTCGCACTCCAGGAGGAAAAACGCTGGGCCTTACAATATCTAAAACAAGAGTTTTAAATTTAATTTCTTGGTCTTCAGAATGGTATTTAAAAAGCTCGAAATCTAGGCCGGGAAATAGAAGATAGTCAATATCCATTTTGGCAAAACTAATTGGCCTTCCTGGAATCGCATAAATTTGATTTTCAACAACCGTTTTAAGTGAATCTGTAATAGGAAAATTAAAAAAGAAAAAAATAAAAGCAACTGATGCAAAAAAAAATATAGTTTTGGAATTGCTCCAATTTAATATGTTATAAATTTCATCACCTAAATAATTTTCTTTAATTTTAATTTTTTCTTCAATCATTGGGTGCCACTTTGATCTTTGGCCATTTGGAGCACTTTAAAAACTCCGCCAAGTTTTGTCGAAGAAATATTTTTATCAATTTGAAATTCTAGTATTTTAAATTTTTCAATTTGCGTTAAGCTGTTTAGAAAAACATTAAGATCGGAGAGCGTAAAATCTTTAAAACTGAGGGATGCCTCTATATTTTTTAAATGTTTTGTTGATGCGATATCATCAAATGAAATGACTGAAACTTTTTCTGCTGAAATTGATTTGCTTGTTAAGATTGTTTTAATCTTTGTATTTAAATCTTCTTGTCCCGTTATGGGGGCAGGCCCAAGAGATGTTTGGCCCAGGCTTGAGAGTTCGTTGCTTTTGAAATTGAAATGTTGAATTTGTTCAGAAATTTCTTTATAGGTGGCAACTTCAAAACGAAGTGAAGAATTAGAAAAATTTATAATTAGTGCTACCAAAAAAGGAAAAAAAATAATTCCCAAAGTTAAAAATTGACTGGCCATTTTTTGCTGTTTCTCTTCAAGTGATGCGATGAGATCAATGAGTTTTTGATACTCTGGTCTTGCCAGCAGCCCTTCTGCTAATTTAAATGCAGCTTTATCAGATTTTTGAAAAATATCTTGTAACTTATTTATCAGCATTTTATCCTCTAGTCTTATTCCGTTAATTGAAAATTAAAGGCCATAATGTTCTTATTTCCTGTCTTCTCAATCACCGTATCGAGTTTATTTAGTCCAAGAGACTCAAGCTTACTTTTAATCATTGCCAATTCTTCTTTCATGTTGGAGGAAAATTGTCCTTTCACTTGCATTCCATCGTAAGAAATTTTTTCTAGATCAGCATTTAAATTTTGGCCTAGATTTTTACTTAAAAAAACAATTGGTGAAAGGCCATTAATATGGGCCTTCCCCATTACTAAATTGACTTCTTTATCAAGTTCATTACTTTTTGATTTAACTTCTTTTAAGACTAATGCAGGTCTTTGTTTAAGATTTCTTAAATCTTTTTGATGTAGGGCAAGCTGAGGGGATTTTAATATTCTTGATGTTTTTAAATAGAGTTGGTTTCTCTCGTTGGTTAACATTATTCGTTCCGTTATCAGCGCACAAATGATGATCGATGCGATTAGCGTCGTTCGTTGGGCCAAAAATGTGATGGAGTGGAGTGGGAGTCCCGTTGAAAAATTTTTGGAATAAATACCTTGAAGTAGATTGCTTATCGAAATTTTCTGAGAAATTGCTTTTCCCATAATATAGCATGACCAAAAGCTTTGCCTGTGGGACTCTTCTAAGGGGAAATCAATGGCAAATAACGGCCCTGAATTTGAAAGAGGGAAAACTTTTATTTTTAAAATTTGGGTAAGAAAATTGCTGATATTTTTAATTTTAGATGGCCCTCCAGTAATATAAATAACCCCGATTGCTTTTCCATGTTTTACTCGGTGGCCAATTTCCCATCTTTTTATATCTTGAATTAAAGGAGTAATCGCCTGCTTCATGATTAAAGCAAAATCGGCCTGATCTTTATCAACTTCGGCATACTGTGACTCTGTTAAAAAAAAACTGTTTTGATGTTTATACTCTTGTGCTTCTTCTTCTGAAATATTGTAAGTCGAGGAAAGAGATTCTGTGAGATGTTTGCCGGCGTAGCGAGAAATATGAGTTGAGACAACTTCATTATTTTCGATAAAATGACCTTTTGTCGTCTCGTGTCCGATATCGATGATGGCATAACTACTATGCCCTTGCTTGCTAGCTACATCGTTTTGGTTATGCGTTTTAAGATAAGACCAAATTTCTTGAAAATTTTCCACTACTCCTAATTCACTAGTGAGATAATGAGGCACAATATTTCTTTCGTTAAGTCCATTATAATATTCATCAAAGCCTTTTAATCCGGTAATATGAACTGTGGCCTTAAATCCCAATTCTTTTTTTCGGAGTGTAACAGCGTAATGTGAATTGACTGTGCCATGAGGGATTTCCTCTTCAAGTTGAAAGGGAATCATCAATTCTGCTTTTTTTCGATTATTGATAGGTAATTCTAAAAAACGTGAGGTCAACATTTCTGCAGGCATTTGAATAATTATTTTATTGTCGCCTTTTTTGGTTGAAAGATATGATTTGATAATTTCCATTTGAGTGATGTGGAGTGGTTGGTCAATGGCAACTTGATCTTTAATATTTTTGATAACGATTTCGGTTTGCTGATGCAGCCTCAAACCTTTTCGGTCGGTGGACATTTCCAAAATTTTTACACTATATGAGCCTGGATCAATGGCAAATATTTTCATATATGTTTATTTTAACAGATCTAGACAGTGACGCAAATTTTAGATTAACTCCATTTCAATTACTCGAGGGCCATAAAACTGCATGATTGACTTCTCTTTATTTTTGTCATCAGCAGTTGAATTGTTTCCATCATGAGAAGTTACACCATCTGCATCACTGCTTTTATCTTGATCATTTTGCCCGGGTGTTGCCGCCTCGCCGGGATTTCCTGGATTCTTTGCTTTTTTAACTTCGGGTTTTATCGGTAAATCGACGTAGGCCTCAATAATCACTGTGGCCCTTTCGTATTCTCCAGTAGAAGTCACCTTAAAGAGTTTTCCTGCTCCTCCAAAAATAATGCCCGCTTCTTTGAATTCTTTCATTCGTTGATCAAAGGTGCCCCCATCTATAATATGTAACTTATCAACCATCACTGTTTTAAAGTCGTCAACTGTTTTTAATTTATGGGCCGTGCTCGTCAAATCTTTTTCACTGTCTTTCCCACCGTCTCGATAAATAAAAAATTCTTTAATTTGTTCGTTGGTAATGGAGCTAAAGAGCATTTTTAATTGTGGCCCTGTTATTTTATTGAGAGGGATAATAGAGGCGGAGTGTACGGTGAGTTCATTTATAACCATATTTAATATTTCATCTCTCCAGCCAACCAAAAGGTGCATCTCTGATAAAGAGGCCATTGGTGCATGTTTGGGAAGGATATTTTGAGTGGTGTAAATATTTTCTAGTTCACCTTTTTCTGAATCGTTAAATTTAGAGGGAGAGTTGACATAAAACTTTAATTCTTTTACTAAAAGATTAGCATCGATATTTCCATAGAGCATTTCAAAAACTTCATCTTTTTCTCTCCGTTCTTGAATGCGCTCTTCTAGTAATTTTCTTAGCTCGTCTTCGATAAAAGCATCTGTCGTTTTTTTATTTTTATCTTGATCTTTGGATTCTTGATTGTGATTGTCCGGGCCATTTGTATTTTCAGAATTTGCACCGGCGTTTGGATCGGACTTGGGGGCCCGTAAATTATTGACGTTGATGAGGCCATTGACTGGAGTAATCGAAACATTGAGTTTGCCTTTTAAAATAACAGTTTTGGTAAATTCTTCGATTGCCTGTCTCTGAAGAATGTTGGCATTACGGAGGAGTGACTTTTCGACAGGAAAATAAAGCGGTTGAGTACTTATAGATTCAAGTTTGTCGACACTGATATAGCTTTGCACGTTGTTAGTATTTTTTTCGTAAAGATTTCTCGCTTCTTTGTAAATTTTTAATTTAGCAAGGGCAAATTTTAAACCAGATTCAGCATTAAGACGGGCCTGAAATTTATCTTGAAGGTTATAGATTTTTACTTTATTTAATTTAGTGTCGTAGGTGAACTCCGCCAGCAAAAAAGCGAGAAGAGCGATAGATGTCATAATCATTAAAATGGCAACACCCTGTTGGTTTTTTATTGTTATCATTGGACAGAATCCGGTTCAGGGTTGTTGTCTGTTGAGGGTTGTGACGACTGTGCTTGTGATTTTGCGATAGCGCGATTTTGTGCTTCAATACTTCTAATTTCTTTTTGTTCTGCCTCTGAATCAAAATTGGGCCATAGTACTCGATAAACCCGTTCGCTTATTTGTTCAAAATTATTGGCATCAAGCCATTTAATCGAAATTTTAAT
Organism: Bdellovibrionales bacterium; assembly: GCA_023250815.1. GTDB lineage: Bacteria > Bdellovibrionota > Bacteriovoracia > Bacteriovoracales > Bacteriovoracaceae > JAHEZZ01. The sequence continues at coordinate 1,585 of JAHEZZ010000069.1, read as the reverse complement.
TCCCTGTGGACGAACCTTTTCTTCACCCAATTCGTCGAGAGTCGAAAAATATTTTTTTTTCACTTTATCATAATAGGTTATTTCAAAGGATTTAATGTTTTTAAGGAGGATTTGTGGCCGAACTTTTTCGAACTCAATGTTTGGTGCATAAATATTTTCATTAACTTCCCTTCTTTCCAAAAAATAATTGGCCTCGGGATGTCGATTAAGGGTCATCCCCTCAGGAACCCGATCAGTAAAAGAGTATTTAATCCATTTTAGATTTGACTCTTTGGAGTCTTCAAATTTTCTTTTATTGGAGAAGGTAAATAGTACAAAAGATCCTTTATCTGGAGTGGCAAACTTTACTGCCGGCAATCCACTTTCTGTAAGATAAGAAAAATTTTCACTAGGAACAAAAGGATCTTCTGATTCATTTGTTGGATAAGGTTCATTGGCATTTTCAATTTTTAATATTTTAGCAGAAAAATAGGCAGGAGTAAAAACTTGAGAAAAATCAGTGTCGATTCTACTTAAGGCCATCTCTACTTCGACCAGGCGTCGATCTTCAAAAGTTATTTTATCTCGAGTTCTAGAGTTGTTATCGATAATTGAATAAACTCCAATCATAAGCAAGGCCAGTAGGGTTATACCAATAAGAACTTCAAGCAATGAGAAGCCTTGTTGTTTAGTAATTATCAATTTTAACTTCATATTTTTCATTCATTACCCAAGTAGAAGCAGTGTAGTTAAAAGAGGTTTCTTTGTTTTTAACTGTAACTTCAATTTGCCAAATGAGTTTTTCCATATTTTCTTTTAATTTATTCATCAATGTTTTTTCTATTCCACTGGCGGCAGCAACTGCATCTTCCTGACCGTCACTGTCAGTGCTTTTTGCTTGAAATTTGGAAAGATCAGGAATTTTTAGTTTTTTCCATTTTACGGTATATTCATAAGTGGGGTATTTTTCAAATGTTTTTGTGTCATTTGATAGGGTCAGTGAATCCTTGAGTTCCGGAGGAGAAAAAAGTATTTCGTTGATTCTCTCTTCGCATAATTGGCGTAGAAAAATTTCTTCTCGAAGTAATGTTGAGTCTGCGAGATTACCACCTTGAGCGACTACGTAGGCAGTAATAAAAACAGCAAAGATTGTCATCGCAATCATAATTTCAAGAAGAGAAAATCCCTTATTTGAATTTATTTTAACCATTTATCAAAGGTCTCCTTTGCCTGTTTTTTTCTTTCCTCGAACATTTGATTAATATCTCCAGGATTTTCAAAAGAGTAATATTTTCGGTGAAAGTCCTCTCCATAGCTATCAATCTCGAGAGTGATCATTTCTTCATCATTGGCCAAGGCCAAGAATGCTTCATCTTTTTCACCACTAGGATAAATATAAATAGCGACTTTTCCAGTTGATATAAATTTTTTAGTTTGTCCTTGCCCAATTCCCACTATGCGAATACCTTCGGGAAAAGTTTTATTTCTTTCTTGGAATTCAGAAACTCGATTAAATTTTTTATCAAATTGACTTAGTTTTTTGGCATTTGATTCGGCGGTGAGAATGTTGCTTTCATCCGCATCTTTTGAGAAGGGAATAACGGTG
>JAHEZZ010000216.1 GCA_023250815.1 Bdellovibrionales bacterium | reverse complement strand
TTTTGAGCAACTTCCTTAACCATTTGAGCGCCCATATTTTCAAAATTATTTTCTAATTCAATTTCTTTCGCAACAGTAACACCATCTTTTGTAATTTGAGGTGCTCCGAAAGATTTTTGAATAACAACATTGCGGCCTTTTGGGCCAAGAGTAACTTTAACTGCATTAGCAAGAATGTTTACACCGTTGAGAATAAGTGATCTTGCATCTTCACTATAACGTAATTCTTTAGCCATATATCATCTCCTTAGTATTGATAAAAATTTAATTAATTATTGAAGAACACCTAAAATATCGTCTTCTTTCATTATTAGATATTCTTTGCCACCAACTTTTACTTCTGTGCCAGAATACTTGCCAAACAAAACTTTATCTCCTGCTCTAACTTCAAGAGAGCGCACAGAACCGTCAGTTAAACGGTAACCAGATCCAACAGACACTACTTGCCCTCGAACTGGTTTTTCTTTATTGTTGTCAGGAATAATAATCCCGCCAGCAGTTTTTGTTTCTTCTTCTGTTCGTTCAACTAGAACGCGATCTTGCAAAGGTTTTACATTCATAAACTATCCTCCGTTTTGAAATTCAAAATGGTTATTAATAAAGCTCTGTCAAAGCTAAAGACAATCTAATAAGGCAAAGATAGGTGTCAAGGGCAATTCTATAAATATTTTTTGAAGTCAATATTTTTAATCTAAGATTCAGTGACTTAAAAATATTAACGCATATCGAGCCAATTAGCTCCAATACTTATGTCGACCTTCAGAGGAACAGAAAGTTTAACAGTGTTTTCCATAATCTTGCCAACTAAAAGCGTCACAGTGTCAATTTCCTCTTCTGGGACTTCGAAAACCAGTTCGTCATGTACCTGCAAAAGAAGTTTGGATTTTACATTTTTTCCAAGCATTTCAGCATCAATAGACAACATGGCAAGCTTGACAATGTCCGCAGCTGTTCCTTGTATCGGACTGTTCACTGCAATTCTTTCAGCTCCCGATTTAATCGTTCGATTTGTTGAATTAATATCAGGTAAAAATCTTTTTCGACCATGTAATGTTTTACTATACCCATGTGTCTCGCAGAATTCTTTTAAAGAATCTAAATAGCTTTTTATTCGACTGAATTTTCCAAAATATTTTGCGATATAATTTTTAGCATCAAATCTAGAAATTTTTAAACTTGCCGCAAGACCAAAGGATGATTGCCCATACATCAACCCAAAATTTACCGCCTTGGCCATGGATCGCTGCTCATCGGAAACTTCGCTTTCTTTAATACCCAAAATCTCTGCAGCGGTTTCTGCATGAATATCGCAATCATTTCTAAAAGCATTTACCATGATAGGGTCTTCTGAGAAATGCGCCAAGATGCGAAGTTCTACTTGAGAATAATCAGCGGAAAGAAGCACATTTCCTGGGCCAGCGACAAAAGCCTTTCTTATTTTTTTTCCATTCAAAGTGCGGATCGGAATATTTTGTAAATTCGGCCCAAATGAAGCAAGCCTTCCAGTGGCAGCCGTATGCTGATCAAAAGTTGTATGCACTCTTTTACTTTTTAAATGAATTAACCCTGGCAAGGGTTTTATGTAGGTAGAAAGTAATTTATCGACTTCCCGGTAATTTAAAATCAAAGCTGGTATTGGGCCAAGTTCTTTTATAACTAATTCCTCTAAAACATCAGAGTCGGTGGACACTCCCGTTTTGGTTCTTTTAATAATAGGGTATTTCAAAATATCAAACAGAAGATGGCCAACTTGTTTTGGAGATTTAAGATTAATTATAACATCTTCATTTTGATTTTTAATTTCAGCTTCAACTTTTTTTTCTATCTCTTGAAGTTCGAATGAAAATTCTTTTTCTAAGTGGGCGAGATACTCAGGGTTGACTAATATTCCAAAGTTTTCCATTTTTGAGAGGATTGGAATTAGTGGCCCATCTATTTCTTTATAAATTGAAGTTAAATGATTGATCTCCAAATCTCGCCGTAATTGATCTTCTAATTTTATCATGGCACTTAAATAATCGGCATGATCTTTTTTTTCAAGTTCTCCTTGCTCATTAAGAGAAGGTAACCTTTGATCAATAAGTTTTAGAGAAATATTTTTAAAATCATGATTGATAGCGGGATTACAAATATAATGAACCTGTGTCAGATCAAAAAAGTGGCAATGAGAACTCAGATTTTGTTGTAAGATGTATGACTGCTCTAATTTAGAATTAATAGCGATAATCTGTAATTGAGAAGTAATTAAAGCTTTAAAAATTTCTTGATGTTCAGACTCGGCCCAATAGAATTGTTCTTGATTAAAGGCCAACGCCAAGGATTTTATTTTCAAATTCAGTTTGTCGGTTTCATCAAACACATTAAAAAGATAAATTAGACTTGCTTTATTTTGATCAAGCAAATCGCCGATTTGACAAGCAGTAATATTTTGAAAGTCAGAAAAAAAAGATGTCTGATTCATATCCATAATAATGGCCGATTCGTTGCCTGGAATCATTTCAGTAGTGACCTGATCAAGCTGAGTTAATTTGGCCAAAACAGTTTTAAAATCTAATCGGGAAAAATAATCGATCAATTTTTTATTGCTATGAAAAATATATTTAGTATCGTCTGGTCTAATTCCCAGATGAATATCAGTTTTTATGGACACTAATTTTTTAGAAAGCAGAGCATCGTCCAAATGAGTTTGAAAAGCCTCAATAATTTTTTTTCCGGTGAGTTTCTCTTTATTTGAAATACAAACTTCTAACGTTTTGTACTCTTCTAAAAGTTTGCTCGCCCCTTTCGGTCCGATACCCTTCATTCCAGGAATATTGTCTGAAGCATCGCCAATGATTGAAAGATAGTCGACAATTTGTTCTGGCCATACTCCCATCTTTTCATAAACTTCTTTCCGTCCATACTTAATATCTTTCATGGTATCTAACATAAAAATGTTATCCCCCACAAATTGCATCAAATCTTTATCGCCAGAAACAATATAGATTTCATCAAAATGATCTTTCCACTGTACACAAGCACTGCCAATAACATCATCGGCTTCATACCTCTCATGGGCATAACTTTTTATGTTCATACTATCGATTAATTCTGAAATGAGAGCAAATTGCGGAATTAATTCAGCAGGAGGTTCACTTCTGTTGGCCTTGTATTCAGAATAAATTTCATCGCGAAAATTTGGCCCCTTAGAATCTTTCGCCATAAAAACATGAGTGGGGCCATAATCCTCAATAAGCTTCGCCAGCATTGACCAAACTCCCCTTACAGCATTCACTGGCGTTCCATCTGGGGAATTTAAAATTCGAATGGCATAAAATGCTCTAAAAATAAAACTAGAAATATCAACAATCGCCAATCTCTTCATTTATTAATCCCAAAAGTATAAAATTGGGATTATACTCTTCGCACTTTACTTTTCAAGCAAACCACTGTGGCTATACATTTATAAATAACAAAATAATTAAGAAGACTCTGGCCCAAACCAACTGTACTGAGGTTTTTTTACCAACACACCATTACCAGTCATCGCTAAAACTGTTGTATCTGCGATAACATCTCCCAAGCGATGTCCTGAATCTAATTTAATAATTAGATAAGCTTCAAAACCAAATAAAATACCACCCAAAATTATAAAAAGTATCCACCCCAAAATAGGGAAAATTAAAAAAGCTAAAGGCAAAGTGATTGGCAAATTGCGAATCAAAGATTGCTTAAAAGAACAGGGACGGCCATCTTCAAGTGAGATAACACAGAAGCCGAGATATTTTTTCCCAAGCGACTGCCCCGCACCGAGAGAATCGCAAATTGAACCATAGGCCACAGCAATAATGACACCGAATGGATAAAAAATAAAGGCCACCGCTAACATTAGAAGAACATCAATTGATTTAGC
>JAHEZZ010000215.1 GCA_023250815.1 Bdellovibrionales bacterium | reverse complement strand
GGTAATCTTCTATTGATCCTAAAATTAAACGACCGGCATGTCCCTCCACTGTGGTGGAATGAAAATGGGGAATATCCTGATAAGGAATAATGGTTTTTTTTTCTACACAATCTACAAATAATCCAAGCCCGGAGCCCAAGACAATCGCAATTTTGGGTTTGAGTTTTGATTTTGTCTCAATTAATTCTTTAGCGTCTATTATTTTTTGAACAAGACTTGAGGGAGTAGAGGAGATTGTATTCATTTTTTTCCCTTCGTCATTTTTGTTTCTAAAATAAGTTTTGGGCGGGGGATTTTGCTGGTCGAAAACTGGAAAATATTTTGCTGAAAATCTCGTGTGATTTTTTGTACTAAAGATTTTTGAGAAGCATGATGGAAAATGGTGATCAGAGGGTCGTTCTTTTTTACTTGATCTCCAATTTTTTTATGAAATAAAAAACCTACTCCCATATCAATTTTGTCAGTGGATTTCGTTCGCCCACCTCCGAGAGAAACACAGGCCAGTCCAGTTAATGTACCTTTAATGCCTCTAACAAATCCAGAGTGCACTGAAGTGACAACTGTTTTTTCTTGGGCCATCGGCAATTTATCGAGGTTATCAATAGTGGAAATATCGCCTCCTTGGCGAATGACCATTTGGCGAAATTCTTCTAGGGCGGCACCACTGTAGAGGGCCTTGTGACAAAGTTGATAAGCTTCTTTTTGATTTTTTGCTTTCCCTGCCAAAAAAACCATGGCGGCAGCAAGCCTTAGTGATATTTCAGTTAAATCTTTTGGGCCCTTGCCTTTTAAGGTTTCGATACTTTCGATAATTTCAGTGGTGTGCCCAATCGCATTTCCCAAAGGTTGTGACATGTCGGTTATAAAAGTAATCATCTTGCGATTAAATCGACTGGCGGTAAAGCGCAGTGATTGCGCTAACTTTTTGGCCTCGCTTGTTTTTTTCATAAAAGCGCCGTCGCCGGTTTTGACATCCATTACTATGCCATGGGCCCCTTCAGCTAATTTTTTGCTCATAATAGAGGAGGTGATCAGGGGAATTGATTCAATGGTGGCGGTGACGTCTCTTAGCCCATATATTTTTTTATCAGCAGGAGCAAGGGTTTGAGTTTGTCCGATAAGAACTAATCCATATTTTAGAACTTGCTGCTTAAATTCCTGCATACTAAGCTCCGTTTTAAATCCCGGTATACATTCGATTTTATCAACCGTGCCACCAGTGTGCCCCAGCCCTCTTCCTGCCATCATGGGGACTTTTACTCCGCAGGCCTTGGCAATCGGCGCTAAGATGAAGGAAGTTTTATCTCCAACTCCGCCTGTCGAATGTTTGTCGACGACATCGTTACCTTCAAACTGCAGCACTTCACCAGAGTAAAGCATGGCATCGGTGAGCCACGCAGTTTCATCTACACTCATTCCCTTGAGATAGACGGCCATGAGCCAAGAGGCCATTTGATAATCAGCGGTTTCGCCAGTGAGTATTCCTTGTATAAACCAATTAATTTCTTCTTTCGAAAGTTTTTTGCCGTCGCGTTTTTTTTGAATGATATTATAAGCGGAAAAAAGGGCCTGGACTTGGCCATTTTTTTCTGTTTGATTTTTTAGGGGCATGAGAGGACCTTTGACTCATTGTTTAATTTGATCTGTTTATTTTTTCCATTTTGTATTGATTAGTGCTTTTTTACCTTCTTTAAAAGCGGTAGAATGATTTTATTATTGACCTGACAACATTGTAAACAGGATAAGAATATGCGTAACAGATTGAGGATTATCTTTTTTGCTTTGAGTTTTTTATTTAGCAATAGTTTGCTTTATGGACAAGAAGAGAGTGCTCCGGCGGCCGGGGGAGATGATGTTTTTAAAGAAACTTTTAGCGATCTTACAATGATTGGTTATATGGGAGCTGGCGGGGCAATATTAGGCCTTTCAACTCTTTCTTTTGTCGATAGGCCTTCGCAAAATTTAAAAAATATTGTTGTTGGTGGCGCCATTGGAGTAATTGTTGGCGTCGGAGTAGTGGCCTGGAGGCAGGCGACAAAAAGCCAGGAGAGTTACGGTATGAAAGTAGGGCAGCTTCAAGAAGTCGCACTTCTTGAAAATTCAAAAGGGCCAATCGAGAATAATAAGGAAGAAAGATTTTTGCGCAAAGGAATTGGGCCGCCAATTGCTCTAAATTGGAACTTTGATTTTTAACAATTTATGAAAATAGTTTTTGAACATCAAGGTATACTGCCGGTAAAAAAATATGGCGGGACGGAGCGGATTATTTATTGGCTAATGAAAGAATTGGCCAAAATGGGCCATGAAATTTTTTTAATTGGAAATGCCAAATCAAAAGTAGAAGAAATTAAAGTAAAACTCATTCCTTGTTTAGATCATAAAAATTGGGTTTCCTTGATTCCTAAAGATGCCGATATTGTGCATCTCTTTTATAAACCTCAAGGCCCGCATAATTTTTTGGAAAAAAAATTATTGGTGACCATCGAAGGCAATGGACAGGCCCATGAACAATTTCCCCTCAATACTCTTTTTGTATCGCGCTCCCATGCAGAAAATCACGGTGCGAAACATTTTGTTTATAACGGCATTGATCTAGCAGAATACCCCTACTGCGAAAAGCAGAGCTCTTGGAAAAATTTTATATTTTTGGCCAAGGGGCGCTGGAAAGTTAAAAATTTAGCAGGCTGTGCTTTGGCCGCAAAGAGGGCAAAAGTTCACTTGCATGTTGCCGGTGGAAGAATATGGAGTTTGTCCAAATATTTACATTCATACGGCATGGTCGATCAAAAAAAGAAATTAGAAATTTTAAAAAAATGTGATGCTCTTTTATTTCCAGTTCGTTGGCATGAGCCCTTTGGAATCGCCGTGATTGAAGCGATGGCCATGGGACTTCCAGTGATTGGCGGGCCTTACGGCAGTTTGCCAGAACTTATCAATGATGGAGAAAAAAATTACGGGGCCATTGTAAAGACGCAATCTGAACTAGAGGCAATATTGAAAGTCTACAATCCCTTTAAAATACCTGCTAGCGAAATTCGAGGTTATGTGGAAAAAAAATTCTCTGCTGCGAAAATGGCGGAAAATTATTTGATTTTTTATCGACGAATAATCAATGGTGAAAAATTAAATAAAGGGCCTCCTTGTTGGAGGCCAGCTTTGGGGCCAGAAGAACTTTTACCTTTGTAATTAAGGATCTAAAATGAGTAAAGAACTAGTTATTAATCAAACATTAAATGAATGTCGGGCAGCGCTTCTAGACAATGGTGAAATTGTCGATTTTTTAATTGAGAGAACTACCAAAGATCAAAATAAAAATCCCATTGTCGGCAATATTTATAAAGGAAAAGTTCTGCGAATTCTTCCCGGAATGCAATCGGCCTTCATTGATATTGGCCATGAAAAGGCGGCCTTTTTATATGTTGATGATGCCTACATTCCAACTTTGGAAGAACAAAGAGTGATGGTTCAAAAAATAAAAAAAGAAGAGGATCAAATTGATGAAAAAATGGGAGAGGTGATACCCGATGAATTAAGCTCTATCTCTGAATCAATGGATATGAGATTTCGGCCACCACTTCCCATCGAATCTTTTTTAAAAGAAGGACAGGAGGTAATTGTCCAGGTGGCAAAGGAGCCTATTTCGACGAAGGGGCCAAGAGTGACAAGACATATTACTTTGGCCGGTCGTTATGTTGTTTTTATGCCTTATATTGAGCACACTGGTGTTTCTCGGCGAATTGAAAATGAAAAAGAAAGAGAAAGGTTAAAAGAAGTATTAGAGACTGTGCGTTCAGAGGGAAAGGGAATAATCGCCCGCACCGTTGCCGAAGGACAAAGTTATAAAGTTTTAAAAAATGACTATAATATGTTGGTTAAAATTTGGAAGGAAGTTCACTCCAAA
>JAHEZZ010000068.1 GCA_023250815.1 Bdellovibrionales bacterium | reverse complement strand
TGATCAAAAGAGCTGAGCGGCGATTTTTGTCTGGCATACTTTTCTCCTATTTTTGTTAATCTGTTGGCAAGTTTTTAGTGTGAGTTTAAGGCGAAACATCGGGGTTCATCGGCGTATTTTTTAGTGGTGTAAGTGTCGCCATAGTACGCTCCGGATTTTCGATGTTTTTGTGGGAAAGGGCCGCCAAAAGTTTTTTGTCATTCTTAGGGTACCTGACTAAATAGGAAGTCATCATACTGTAGCGAACAAGCGGGTCGGGCTGGTTTTCAATGCTTTCAACTGCGAAGGCCAAAGCAGCGCCATCTGTAGGGCCGTGTTTTAAGGCCACCGAAAAAGCGGTGGTAACTAAAGGCATCAGCGGGTCAATTTTTTTTGCTTGAAGCTCTTCATAAAAACCATGGACAATATTATTTTGTACTTCTGCTGCGGCAATAGCGTGCACCTCAGATTTTAAGGATTCAGAAGGAATGAGGCCCAAAATACGAATTAACTCCGTTCGAAATTCTGGATATTGACTGACCGAGATACGCTCCAGAATAGTGCGAACTTCCGCCACCCCACGAGCGGGATCGGCGATCCAACCTTTTACCAGTGAAGTATTTTCGAATTTAGCAAATTTTCCTTCAGAGGCCAAGTTTCCTAAAAAATCCTGTAGTCCTTGGCGAACATGCAAAGCAGTGGCATCGCTTCCCAGGGAATCCAGAAACCTTGCCATTTTTTCTGAGTTTTTGGGAAATGCCGGTGCTTTTTTTGCCACTTTGGTAATCAGTTTAACAGCATTATGAAGCTCAGGATCCAATGCCATTTTTTCTAGCGGGATGGAAACTTCTACCATTGCAGGCCCGCGGAGTTGAGATTCCTCCGGCCCCTTAGTTAAGGTGTAAAAAGCTAGAGCACCTAAGCCTAGCACGCTGATTGTGGTGAATACTTTCTTGTATGTTCTCACATTCACCCGTATCGGTTTTTTAAGGAATAGCATGAGTTATAGAAAAACTCGTCTAGATTTTATGTTAACGCAGAGTTTATTCCCAGACTCTAATTTATTTTTAAGCATCAGTGCACAGTTTTCTATAGGTTTTCATCGTTCTTGATGCCTTATTTGAACAAAAAATCAAAAATTAACTAGTTTTTATCAAGTCAAATATAATATAAATTACCATTATCGAAGGTCACAAGGATTTAATATTGGAATTAATGAACGAACTTTATAAACGGCATTATAAGCAAGACTCTCCCAGTCTTTCAGTAACATCAAGTCATTGGAAAATTGGAGGAGAAAAAAACCTATCGCTGGTCAATGGCTTTCCCAATATATTAGGAATGGGGGGATTTGGCGATGTTATACAAGCATCTGTATTCCAATCATTTAAAAACCTTCCGATAAGAACATTAATTAAAAAATCTGAAATAACATATGTTAAAGATAAAACAATTCTTCGCATCGCCAAGAATGTTTGCAAAAAATCGAATTTTATTTTTCGAAATGATGCCCTTAAAGGTTGCCTGGTCATACAAGATATTCTTAAGCAATTACCAGAATTGAAAAATGCAAAAGATAAAACTATTTGCATAATTGGTGACGGTTATGGATTGCTTGGAAATTTTTTAAAAAGTCTAAATCCTAACTTGCAGATCATTTTTGTTAATCTGGGAAAACAATTGATTTTCGATTTAGCAACAACCATAAAAACATCTCCTAAGGCCCAAATTAAACTTGTTAGCAATGTTGATAGCTGCAAAAATGCCAAAGAGAATGATTTTCTATTTCTAGAAGCCGAAAATTATCAGCTTATAGAAAATCTTGAAATTGATTTATTTATAAATGTAGTGTCTTTTCAAGAAATGAATTTGGAGGTTATAAAAAATTATTTTAAACATATGAGAAATTCTAAAGCGAGTAAAAAATATTTTTACTGCTTAAACAGAGATTCAAAAATGTTGCCAGACGGCCAAATCATAAGATTTGATGAGTATCCATGGGAAAATTCTGTCATAATGAAAGATGAAATACCTAAATGGTGCCAGAATTATTTTATTAACAGACCACCATTTGTAATAGATTACGATGGACTTCACCGAAGCAGATTCATTCGGTTTTAATTTTCTTAGTTGAGCAGTTTTTATATTTAAGCCCAAATTTAGAAAGATATATTTTAATCACTGAGGCTCCCTTCATAGTCGCCTCTGCGAGAATTCAACAGTCGGGGTCAAGGCCCAGGTTACGATGATTCTACTTTTATTGGCATTCAGTAGAAATGATTTATTTAGGTGCAACGAATATATAAGTTCTTTTTTAACTTGATAGAGGAATTGTTTTATATTCATACATTAAGAAAAATAAAAATAAATAACTTGAAATGAAATGCAACCGGCTAGCCAAGAATAAATAATGATTTTATCAAAAAGAATTATTCTTCTTTTTTTTAAGTCATATAATGCAATAATACCCAATAGTGAAACTATAACAAGCCCAGGAAGTCGGTATCTCATGAACTGTGGGTTTCCAATTATGTCGTTAAGCGAAGCGGTGGTAAAATTGAAGAGAAGAGTTAAAAACGAAAAGATATAGATTTTAGATTTTTTATAATAGAATAGTCCAATTAATGAAAATGGAAAAAAGATATACCAAGTCAGACCATTAAATACGCAATCTATAAAGCTAGAAGGTGTAATTTGATCTTTTTTAAAGATTAAATCTCTTAAAGGTTTCAATGGTGATGGTGAAAATAAGCACCGAATGAAGTTAAGACCGTATATCGCAACACCATATTTAATGTTTTGTTCAGTAAAATTTATAAATGTAGACCTATTGATATTAACGGAGTCATAATTTCGTTCTTTGGCTTCGAGGTTATAATGATTTTTTTCAATTTTTATTTTTTCTAGACTAATAATATATAAATTTTGATTAATAAATATTTTAAGTCCAATAGCAATAATTGTTATGCAGATTAATATAGCTAAAATTTTTCTAATTTTCGTGGTCAATGTTTTTGTTAAAGCTGGCCCTACATAAAATAAGAAGTTAAAAAGTATCAATGGAGGGAAAAACATGGGCGCTCTAAGCTTGATACCAACAAATAAAATAATATTACCTATGGAGAATGACTTCTTTTTTTTTTTATTAATATGAGTTGAGACAAAGATTGTAAGGATTAGTAGAAATGAAACCAGGCATTCTTTTTCGGGTAAGATTCCCAAATAAATCCATATAGGAAGTAAGCTCACTAACCATATTTTGGTTTTGGATATTTCTTTTTGAAAGGAACATAGTATTTTGTAAGTAAGTAGGGCCCCCAATGTGGCCAAGAATGAGTTCATGAGAATAATATTAAAAATATTTTGTCCAAAAAATTTATAGTGATTAAAGATAATATTAAAAAAGAGATTGTTTACCCAAATTAGCGGCTTACCGTAAATAGTATAGTGCACATAATTGCTATAGTACCCTACAGCATCATCCGGGATAAAATAATGGGCCAAGAGATATCCGGCAAAAATTTTAATTGTGAAAGAAAGCATAAAAGGCTTTAGTGCTGCCCTTTCAACTTTAAACAAAATCAAATATGTGAGAATTAAATAAAAAATTAATGCTGGGGTAAAGAAAAATATTTCTGGCTCAACTTGTTTGGGCATGAACCCTATAAACTCTGAACCGGTTATGTTTAAATCCATCATAAATATTTTCTCTTCCAGTGTTGAAAAACTATTATTGACCACACTGTTTGTTGAAAATCTCCTTGGTAAGTTGAAAAAAGTTTTTCTTTAAGTATGTTAATTTTATCCCAGATAAAAATTGCGTCTTTTTTTATTTCATTTTCATTTAGTAAGTTTTCGATCAATGGCCGGAGTTTTTTGGGGAAGATTTTAATAAGTGATATTGAAAATCCTTTTTTAGGTCTTTTTAGATGCTGCTTTGGAATGATGTTTGCAAAGGTTTCACTTAGAATTAGCTTTCTTTGCTTTTTATTGATTTTAAATTCTTGAGGTAGGCTAAATACAAAGGCCACTAATTCAGGGTCAAGGAAAATGGGCCTTACCTCAACTGAATTTGCCATACTCATCATGTCTATTTTTGTTAACATATCTCCAGGTAAAACCATCTGGCCATCGTTGCAAAGCCAATCATTAAAATTGTTGTTTGCCATTTTTTTGAGTTCGACTTTAGATTGTAGTTTTCTTACTAATTCATTTTCACTTAAGTTGGCCATTAATAGAGAAAGAGCATTATGAGAATCAGTAAGTTGACAAGAATAGAGAAAGCGTTCTTCTGGTGATAGTTTTGAAAGCTGATAAAATTTATTAATTTTTCGAATTAAATCATCAAAATGATTGTCTCTCCCGGCCGATAAATGGCCAGTTAATTTGCCCAGTGCTGTAATGCCAGATTTTTTAAAAAAAGAATAGCGAATTAGGTTTTCTGCTTGGTGTTTATTATAGCCTGAGAATATTTCTTCAGCTCCGTCACCTGAAAGTGCTACTTTAATTTCAGATTTAATTTTTTTGCACAAGATATAAGTGGGAATTGCTGAAGTGTCAGAAAATGGTTCATCGATACTCTCTAATATTTCATATATTGATTCTATGATTTCGGCCTTTTGAACAAGAATACATTGATGGTCTGTTTTAAATTTTTTTGCTGCAATTTTTGCATACTCACTTTCGTCATCATAAGAATTATGGCCAAAGCCAATAGAAAAAGTTTTTAGATCTTTTTTATATCGAGATGCGATTCCTGCGACAACTGTGGAATCTATGCCTCCGCTTAAAAAAACACCTAACGGAACATCCGATATCATACGTAGCTCAATACTTCTTTCGACGTGTTTTCTTAAATTTTGTTGGGCTTCTTGGTAAGTAATATTGATCATGTTTTTGTTTGGGAATTGAAAATAGCGAGTAAGTTCGAATTTGCTTGCTGACCAAACTGCAAAATGTCCCAGAGCTAGATTTTTGATTTCTTGAAATAATGAAAAGGGATGAGGGATATAGCTAAAACGAATATCGTAATAAAGAGAATCAAAATCAACATTCAACTGATTGTTGAGCGAATGCAGGGGTCTTAATTCTGAGGAAAAAGAAAATTGTTCATCCTGAAGGCCATAAAATAATGGTTTTATCCCAAACTGATCTCTGGCAATGAGGATATTTTGATTTTTTAAATTTACAAAGGCAAATGAAAAAAATCCGTTCAATTTTTGCAAACATTTTTCATTCTGCTCTATTAATAAATGGAGTAAAACTTCTGTGTCTCCTGTTGTATGGAATTTATGACCTTTGCTTGTAAGCTCATTTTTGAATTGTTGGTAATTAAAAATCTTACCATTAAATAGCAGGCAATAGTTCTTGGAATCATCGTACATTGGTTGGTGGGCATTGACTGAGGCATCCAAGATGGACAGCCGTGCATGTCCTAAAATTAAATTGCCGTGAGTGACATATTTTTTTAAAATCAAGCCCCCTGTGTTTCATTTGTTGCAGCGCTGAGCTGAAATTTTTTTCATTCTGGTTTGATAATTTATTTAGCCCAATGAGACCTAAAATTCCGCACATAACATTATTCTACATTCTGTTGTTAAAAACTCAATCAATACTACATAATTAATCATAATTACTGATTATCTCAACATCATTAGCGATAACAAAGAAAAAAACTTTGCGCTTGATGTCGCCACAGAAATTAATCTTATTCGCAAGTCACACAAAGGTCCTTCTACCTACGACAGCTTTCACGAAAGAATTATGTTCCCTATTTGGAATGGTCAAGGAGCAGTCATCGGTTATACCAGCAGGGCCTTAAAAGATGATCAACAACCAAAATATCTCAATTCTTCTGAATCATTTATTTATGCTAGTTGGGCAGTTTTTATATTTAAGCCCAAATTTAGAAAGATATATTTTAATCACAGAGGCCCCCTTCATGGTCGCCTCTGTGTTGTTCGGTCTAATTTATCATCTTGATAAATAACACCTCCAAAAGTTGGCCTTTAGGCCTTCCGTTTTCTTTGTGTTGGGGGGCTGGCCTGGTTGGGATTTCGTTAAAATATAGTGCTAGTTTTTATCCTTGCTCGATTTTGTCCCACATCTTAAGAAGACACATAACCTTTAATGGCCTATTTAAGGCCCTTCTGGGCGAACCTAGTTTGTAGTGCGCTTCCCCCCCCCGTCCAAGTTGATGCCATTACTCTCTCCTAAACAAATACAAGATGCCATTATGATTAAAATTACAACCGTAGATTGGTGAAGGGAAAAATGACCAAAAGAATTGCAAAAAGCGACAAACATCATTGATGCAAATACCGCAGTTTTGCCCGAATCCTTCACTCTGAGAAATTTAATTAGTACAGGCAGCAGTAATAAAAAGAGGACAATTCCGCCGACATTAAAGGCGGTAAGAAATCCATTGTGTTCTTGTTGCAAATAAGTCTCAGGCCCAGCGGCAAGCCTTAAATCTGGAAACCATCCCGGCCCTTTGCCGATAAGCAGGTGTTTCATATCTACTAGGTCGAAGTTTTTGTGCCATCCCTGAAATCTGCCGTTATCTTTGCCCATTGCTCCCGTTAAGAACGAGGTAAGCATGGCGGCGGCGGCACCCAAATATAAATAAGCTTTGTTAAAAAGATTGTATCTGTAATTTAAAAAGTAAATTGCTCCGCTATAAAAGGATAGATTTCCCATAAAAGAATGGGTGCAAAACAGAGCATACATTGGAACTAATATAAAATACTTAAATTTACCTTCAAAAAATACCATTGAGGTAATCGCCAGATAACTAGCGAGTAAATTGTTGTTGCCCAGTGATCCGACGGAGTTGGACGCTCCGGCACCGGTGGTAACTACATTGTTAATGTTAGTAAAAAGCCCAATGAAAGGAGGGTAGACATTTGTGCCATGATAACCCAATATTGCAATTGCTGATTGGATTAAGCATCCCATAAAGCAGCCCCATTTTAGAGGTGCCAAAAACTTTCCATCATGCTTTTCATAATAGTTTACAAAAAACATTAAGGTAAACGACATATAAAAGGATTGCATAATAACATTGATGCTACTTACTTGATGCTGATTAAGCACCGCCGTTATTATCGAGTAGATAAATGCCAACAATAATGAAATTGGCAAAACTCTTTTTCGGTCTGGCATCAAAGAAACGAGAACTCCGTAAAGAATAATCGCTAGATTATCTTTTGAAGTCCTGTTGAAATCATAGGTAGTAACTCGCAAATAAAGAGGCAAGGCACAAACAACAATACCAACCAATAAATTAACAAGTTTTCCACGTTCTAAAATCATTAATTACCTATGACAATAAGTTTACCATTATCGCTGGCATTAGCACCCGAAAGGGTGAGTTTGTTTCCAGAGATTACAATCTTTTGCTTAAATAAGCCATTCAGTAAATTATAGCGCAATTTTTTGAAAAAATTTAGCAATAGAAATTCACAAATCAAAACGATCATCCACTCGCATTGGAGTAAAGCGGTGTTAAAAATTCATGCAGGAAAACTAGACGCCAAGATTTCGACTTGCTATTTATTTGACCATGACCAATACCATTTCAATCCGAGCTGTGAAAGCAGATGATCTAAAAATATTTTTTATGCAGGAGTGTGATCCTGCTGCCAATCGTATGACCGCCTATCCTGCCAAAGATGAAAGGTCGTTTATTTCTCATAGTTGAGCAGTTTTTAGCAAAAGTCGGCCGGCGCTTTTCTTGTCTTCGCTGAGAACCTGGCCTAGATTTGATTAGAAGGAGAAAAATATTATGAAAATTGTACTGCATTATCTGATAAACACATTAGGAGTTCTTTTTTTATGCCTTAATCTTGCTTGGAGCAAGGGCGTGGTTCGCAAATTAACTTGCTGGGCACAACTAGAACACAAACCGGCCGGAACGGTTGAATTTCTTATTGATGATCGACCTCAAGAAAAAATTCTTAATATCGATGGCAAAAAAGAAAAATATGTTGTTATCGTGAGAAGAGAATTAATGGACGGAAAATTTATTGAACCATATATGATGATCGGCATGTCCGGCCCCCATAAAATTCAGAGACCCTGGGTAGTGAGCAATATGACTTTACCCATCGATACTAAAAAGCATTACGAACTTACTCATCACTATGATCTTAGCTACTATGCCAAAGACGACACAGTTGATGTAAACTGCGAATATACTCGCTCTCCCAATAAATAATACCAATTTCACCATTAATTAGTGGAATTGGTATTATCTCCGATATCTTTTACTAGGGCGTATTGCTGTTTTGTCTTTGGGGGCGGGTTTCGGTGGGATTTTCTTTTCAAGGCATAGGCAATATTTGATACCGGAATTAGAATGCGTTTTATGGCAGGGCCTATTCACGACCGGTTAAAAGCCCCACTCCCCACTCGCGAAATTCTAAATTGCTTTCAGAGGCAATGGTGCGAATCACAGGCGGTGTCCAAGCAGAGGTTGGGCGCTGAGTGTATTTTTGAAATTTTGAGTAACCCATAATTTCTTTGGGCAGCACAAATAAAAGAACCCGAGTGTATTTTGAAGGTTTGGGAGTAATTTCCAAAGCAACACTGTCTCTAATTTCATTTTCGATCTGGGGATAAACACAATACTCTTCAGAGGCCGGGAGTTTTACTGTCCAGTATTCTGTAAAATCGGCAATTTCTTTTTCTTTAAAATTGAGGTCTTTTAAAATCGCCGCCATTTGGGGAATGACTTCAGCGTGAGAGGTGCAAAAACCTTTGGTAAATTGAAAACTATCTAGAGCTGTTCTGAAATCGTAAAAAAGATAATTATAATTTATGCCATTGGCAGAAATACTATTGTTCTCGCCAATTTTAAAATCCCAACCAGATTGCCCGAGAAGTGGGGCCGCTGCCAGGACATTGCTACCAGGGGAAAAATTAACTTTCACTTTAACATGAGTACCGCTCTTTCCTGAAAAATAAATATTGGGTTTTCCGGCCCAACCATGGCCGCCACCGGGATAGGCCGCTCCGTTTATACCGCCTGCTCCCCAAGCACCGGGGTAATTATAATTTGAATAATTGTTCATGCCGTAATTCATATTGGGGTATTGCGAATACTGCATGCCATAGTTTGAATACTGCCCTTGCATTCGGCACTGGACACAATCTACGGGCATATAGGGTGAGGGCGTGAATTGCCAATTATTATTTCCCATATAAGGGGGGTAAACTTGGGGATAGCTGTAAAAAGGGGCATTTCCATAGGGAGCGCCGTAATAATTCCTTTGGCCATTCATACAGCCGGTGCCGCATTGGCCAGGAACGCCCATCCCACCAAACGCCAATGCGGACTTAAGGGTGACCATAAAAATGAAGAGAATACTTATTATCAGTATTATTTTTTTCCAACGATGGAGACAGTAAGAAAATAGAATAATAAGGGCAGTTGAAAGTTGCGAGATACCACCAGCATCCATATTCGCAAAAATTGAAGGAAAAACCATTTGCACCTCTCTTCTTTTAAGATTTTATCACGAAGGAATATTTTTCAAAATCTATGCAAAAATGATCGTTTGATTTAAGTGAGGCGAAAAATTTTTCATCGACATTGGCCAAAACATTAATATTTCTTTCGGCCGCCGCCAGGATTCCATGACCCAAGATTTGATTTGAAGGTGTAATAATAATTTTAGAAAGAGATATCTGATAAATGACCTCGGGGATTAACTCTTTTAAAAGTACCGCTGCCTCACCTAAAATCCCTCGGTGTATGCCCTTTCCTAAATAATAAACACCCTCAGTGATGGAACTAAAAGCTGCCGGAATCAAAGGCCCATCTTCCTGTTTTCTAATTTTCGCCGCAATTTTTAAATGCCTGCTGATAATTTCTGTTTGCCAATATGACTTAGACCCGTAGGCCAGTTTCAAAAAATCGACAAAATCCTTGTCATGGCCGTGGCGTTTATTTTGCCTGCAAAAAAGATAAAAATAATGAAAAAGAAAATACCAATTGGAAAAAGCATCAGACACACCTGATTCAAAACATTTTTTTTGCCGGAAACAAAAGGCCCGCCATTCGCACTTCAAAAGCTGCCAAACAGTAGGAGCATTTTGCCAAGATTTATTTTCTTTCAGTAATTTGCAAAGGAGGTCGTCGCTAAAAACAATACTGAGTAACCGATCGGAAACTAAAATCGCCTGAAATAGGCGAATATCTTTGTCGTGTACTCCAATTTCTAAGAGCCATTTCCCTCTTTTAAGTCTCCCTTTCAAAAGTTCAATAAAAGGCCGAAGGATTTTTTCCTCGGGAATAGTTCCCAGTTTAGTAAGAGGAGATAAGACAAAAAAGCCACATTCACTTTTCGCGGTAAAATTAGCATAAAAAAAATCGCCATCAATTAATACGGTAAAATGGGTGCTGTATAAAAATTGTTTTTGTAAAATGACTTGGCAAAGATTGTCCTGTTTGGAAATTGTATTATAGGCTTTTTGATAGTCTGCACCGTCTCTGATTTCTTTGATAGTAAGACTTTTACCTGCTCTAATAACAGATAAACCAGCTTCATCTTTTAAAGATGAGCGCAAGAGACAAGGTGATCCATCTAAGAACTTGGAAATTGAGTTATTTAATTCTGGAGGTAAAACCGAAATAAAATCGGGAATGTAATTTTCAAACATTTTTTCCTGTTTAAGTTCTTTTATGATTGAGAATTTGCCCTCATTATCCATATAATTAATTATACAAATGCAAACATTCCCGAGACAAGGAATTATCGATGAAATTTGCCCTGCTACTGGTATTTCTTCTGGCCGCAAAAATGAGCGTTGCTGCAATTTCCGAAATTCGCACCAAAATTGGCCCAGTCATGAACCCGCCTATTACCGATGGAAGCAATCTCTATTTACTGGGCACAACAGGTGTCCTCTATCAAACCGATCTACCCATTTCTAAAAGCAAAGTTCTTTTTCAAACAAAAACTAGCTCAGTATGTCCCCTCACTCTTAAAGATTCTGTGCTCTATTTTGGCGAGGGATTACACGACGACACAAAAACCCAATTTTATGCTTACGACATAAAGGAACAAAAAATAAAATTTAGCTTGCCGCAAGAAGGGCATATCGAACGGGCCCCGCTTGTAACCTCCAAAAATATTTTTCTGGGTTTAGGGCCAGGAGGTATTTCGGCGATCGAGCTCAAAAGTCAAAAAGTTATTTGGTCAAAGAAAAAAATAGAAGAAGGCGAACTGCATATTGATTCAACACCCATTTCTTACCAGAAAATGATTTGTGTTTCCTCCATCTATGGGTTTAAAGGGATCGTCTGCTTTAATGAAAAAAACGGAGAAAAAATTTTTGCGATTGCATTCAACAAAAATCCCAAATCAGAAATTCGACTTTCTGGAAATTTGCTCTATGGCATGAGCAGTGAAGCGACAATGGGAGATACCAATTGGGCGACTCCTTCAAATCTTTTTGTTATCGATCTTGAGCTTAAAAAGAAAACCCTCGACGTGAACCTAAGAGGGTATAATTTTTTCGCCCCAGCTCAAACTTCTTCTCATGAAGTTTTTATTGGTCTCTCCACCGGAGACATGATTCTAGTTAACCTGCAAAATGGAAAAATAACTTTTGTAGGCGAAATGAAAGCGCCTATCGTGTCCACTGCTTTTATCAAACATGGCATGTACTGCGCCATTAGCATTGAAGGAAAACTGCGCTGTTACCTTCGGGAAAAAAATGAATTCAAGCTGGCCAAAGAAGAAGAATGGCAAGAAGTGGTGAGTGGAATGGTTTCTGCCATTAACGGAAACTTTTATATCCCAACAAGAACTGGTTATCGGCTTTTACAATAAGAGGGCGATTATGAAATTTTTTATTCTGCTTAATTTTCTTTTTAGCTTTTATCTTCAGGCCAATGAATTAGTAAAACCTTATGCCGGCGCTTCTGCTCTTCAGGGTAAGCTTTTGGCGAATAAAAAGTGTCTTGGGCCAGCGGTTATCTGGGTTTCAAAAAGCTCTGAAATTTTATATCAAATTGAAAGTCCAATCGGAGGTAGCTTTGAATTTCATCTGATGCCAGGTGAATATGATATTGCGTCGACAACCAACAACGGCTGTCAGGTTAAAAAAAGTTTCTCTGTAAAAAAAGATGAAGTAAAAGAAATTGAAATTAAGCTGACAAAATAAAAATCAACTTCATTTCTTCCGCTTAATCTGTGCCTGTGGCCATGTAATTGAGGAGCTAAAAAAAGAGACTGATATTGAAATGATTGACCTATCAGGCGAACATTTCATATATGATAACTCTTTAGCCCCCTATATAACTTGGACACATTTCGAGTAAGAATTTAAACTGTTAAAAAGGGGTATTAAATGATTAAAAGAAAATATTCAGATAAAGATGAAATCCACAAAATGAGTGTCGAGGCCTTAATGTACCAAAAAAAATGGGAAGAGATTGGGATTAAAGAGCGCACCCAAGTGATCTTTAAATTTCGCTAAATTTTGCTGAAAAATTGCAATGAAATAGCGAATACTATTTGTCTGGAAAATGACAAAACACTCGATGAGGCCAGCGCCAGTGTGATGAAGGGAATTGAGGTCACTGAATTTGCCACTAGTCTTGCTAATAAAGAACTTATATATTCGTTGCACCTAAATAAATCATTTGCCAAAAGTCCGTTCAGAAAAGCGTTCTCGGTTAGCAAGAGATGGAAAATGGACGATATATTCTGTAAGAAATGTTTTGAAGAACAAAGCTTATGTTGGAGTTAGAGAAATCAACAAGCAAAATAAAAATGAATATCAAGAGGAACTTAAGGCGTGGCAGAAGTATCAAATCGTACCCGCCGCATCAATACCGTTTAGTTAATAAAGATTGATTTATTTAAAAAAAACAATAAGATTTTAACAGACTTTAAATGGAGATATTTGATGAGCAAGAAAATGACCGGCCCGCATTAAAGGCTTCACTTCTATTTTACAGAGTTTGCCTCTTAAATTCAATGAAAATTTTCTACTTCCAGATATAAAAACAGGTGAAATTAAAAATAAACGCAATCGAAAATTTACTCCTCAAAAACTTTTTACAACACTTCTTTATTTAACAGCAGGAACAAATCGTGAAGGCTATCGAATTGCTATCGATAAATGTTTTGAT
>JAHEZZ010000067.1 GCA_023250815.1 Bdellovibrionales bacterium | reverse complement strand
GTGGTTTAAAAATTATAAGGGCGGCAAATTTAAAGATTACAAATTAATAAAAAAAGAATCTCTTTTTTGGCCAGTAAAAAGCACATCTAAAATTCAAAATTTAAAACAAATTCCAAAAACGATTAGCGCTGATTTCACTCCCCTTTTTATGGAACTTTTAGAGCTCGGAATTTATTTAGCGCCAAATGCCTATGAAGTTTCCTTTGTCTCCCTGGCCCATAAAGAGACGATAAACGATTTAAAAAAGAAATTAGGAGTCTAATGAAAAAAGAAGGACATCTTCTACTCTTTCTCTCTCTCCTTTGGGCCTTGCTGCTTTTTATTTTGGGTGGCTGGTGGTTTTATCTCATGACCCAGTTTGGAAATGGAACCTTGCTACCATCAGCAAAAGTGGCCCACATGATAAAATGGGAAGGCGTTAGCTTCTTAGCACTACTGCTACTTCTTTCTGTCACCATGATGATCCTCTACTGGCGAGATATGAACAAGGCCCGTGCCTTGCAAACTTTTTTCGCCTCACTAACACATGAATTAAAAACACCACTGGCAAGTGTAAGATTGCAATCAGAAGTGATTCATGAACTGGGAAATAATACCCGATTAACCGATCGTTTAATTGAAGATACCAAAAATTTAGAATACCAAATGGATAAAATTTTACAACTCTCACGCATTGAACTGGGTGGGAATCTTGGAGAAGAACAAATTGAATTTGAAAAACTTATTAAAAATTTAATATCTAAAATTTCTCCGACTCTTTTGATTCAAATCACTTCCAATCAACTAAGTGGTGAAGAAATTTTCAGCGTTGATCGATTTGCCCTTGAACTCATTTTAAATAATCTTATTGAAAACTCAAAGCGCTATAACCCAAATGGGAAAATTGAAATTTCACTCTCAAAAGACGATCAATATCTAAATCTAAAATACACTGACGGAGGAAATTTTAAAGGCGATCTCAAGAAGGCCTGCAAACTATTTTACAAGCACACTAATACTTCAGGCTCGGGCATTGGTTTATATTTAATTAATAAACTTATGCAAAAGATGAGAGGAGAAGTTGAACTTCTCGCCACTCCATTTGTTGTCAATCTCTACTTTCCTGTACAAAAAAAGGCAATATGAATACCAATATTTTGATCGTAGAAGATGAAAAAAATTTGGGACAAACACTATTTGATTATTTGGAAAGTAAAGGCTTTAGCAGTAAACTTGCCAGTACCTATCAAGAAGCCCTGGCCTATTTTTTAAAAAACCTACCAGATATTGGATTAATTGATATTGGTTTACCAGACGGCTCCGGACTAAATTTAGCAAGAGAAATGAGAAAATTACGGCCAGAATTTTGCGTCATCTTTTTATCTGCACTGAATGACCCAGATACAAGAGTACAAGGCCTTGAAATAGGGGCCGAAGATTATATTACTAAGCCATTTGCCCTTAAAGAATTGATGCTAAGGCTTGAAAGAATAAATGGACGAAAAGTAAATTGGGCCAATCAATCTTCCGAAATCCAAATTGGAAGTTTGAAAATTTGGTTTTCAAAATATGAAATTGCCGATGCTAATGGCAAAATTATTCCTCTCTCGCAAAAAGAATGTGCCATTTTAGATTTGCTTTATAAGAAGCGAGGGGAAGTAGTAACCAGAGATAGTATTATTGAAAACATATGGGGAGAAGAGGCCTTTCCCTCAACCAGGACAGTGGATAATTATATCGTCAAACTTCGCCGTTGGTGTGAAAGTGATCCCAAAAAGTTGCTAGAAATTATGAGCATCCGTGGCGCAGGTTATAAACTAATTATAAATTAAAAATCAACAAGGATACCAATATGGGTTTATTTAATGATCGAACAAAATTTTCCAATAATAAAGAAGGGGTTCCAGTATGGTTTATGAGGCAGGCGGGTAGGTATCATTCGCATTATCAAAGTATAAAGTTAAACTCTGATTTTATGACGATGTGTAAAACGCCTCAGTTGGCCTCTGAAATTACTTTGGGGCCAATCCAGTCTTTTAATTTTGATGCTGCTATATTATTTTCCGACCTACTCTTTCCTCTGGAACAGCTGGGACTTGGGCTCTCTTATCAATCAGGCCCTCCGACTCTTGAAATAAAATTAGATAAAAATGAAACTATTAAAAATTTAAAAATCAAAGAGGCCAGCAAAACTTTTTATTTATTTCAAAAAGAAGCACTCTTAGAACTTCGGCAAAAACTAAAAAGCAACATATCCTTGCTTGGCTTTGTCGGCGGCCCATTAACTCTCTACACTTATGCCTGCGAAGGATCTCATTCGGGAAATCTCATTTCTTCCAAACAAGGTTTATATGACGGAAGATATAAAAACTTTTTAGAAATACTAATGCCCAATCTTTTAGAAAACATGCTCATTCAAGCAGAGGGAAATGCCAACGCTATTTGTATTTTTGATACTGCTGCCGGTGAATTTGCTCTTCGTGAGTACAAAAATTTCATCGTGCCAGCACTCCGAGATCTTTGTACTGCTTTCAAAACTCAAAAACCAAACTGTAAAATCGTTTATTATTCTAAGATGACTCATATAGAATATTTCAAAGTCCTTGATCAAAGTTTTTTGAATGAACCTCAAATTGATGTTTTAGGCATCGATTGGCGTATGGACTTACCTTCTATGCTTGATCAATTTAGCGAACGTTATTATATTCAAGGAAACCTCGACCCTAGCCTGTTGCATCTTCCCTGGAATGTACTCGGGCCAATTCTTCATAACTGGTGGAAAGAGCTTCACCCGTTAGGAGCAACTAAACTAAAAAAATGGATCGCAGGTCTAGGACATGGTGTTTTACAATTTACCCCTGAAGAAAATGTTTTTAATACAGTTAAAACAATTCACGATCACTTCCAATATTAAAAATGATGAGCGAAGAAAATTTTACATTAAAAAATTTTGTTCCACGGTATAGTTTTTATCCGCTTTATTCTGCGTGGCCAAAAGAAATTATGACTGAATCAAAGTCATTGATAAAAACAACATATTATCAAGAAATGGAAAGTGCTAAAGATATTTTGATTTATATTCATATTCCTTACTGCCAAGAGCTGTGTAACTTTTGCGGTCTTAATGTTAAAATAACTAAATCAAAAGATGAAATTAATTCATTTGTAGATCATCTGATTAAAGAGATTAAAAACTCTCCTCGTTGCAGCAATGTAAAAGGTGTGAGCATTGGTGGAGGAACGCCAAACTTTTTGCCCGCCAAGGAGCTGGAAAGATTAATCGTTTTTTTGCACCAACATTTTAATTTATCCTCTGAAGCACACCTACAAATTGAAATTGACCCTCGCTATATTACCCTAGATCAATTAAATATTTTTCAAAAATTTAATTTCAAAAATTTAATAGTAGGACTTATTGATTTTAATTCAGATGTACTTGCTCTTTCTAACCGACATCAAGGGCCAAATCAGGCCGCCGGACTTGAACTTATTTTAAATCAAAACTATTTTTCTGTAACCGCTGAAATAATTGCAGGCCTTGCAATGCAGAGTAAGGAGTCCATTAAATTTACACTGGATTATTGCTTAAATTCTGGCGTAAATTCTTTTAATATTTATCCTCTCTTTATTGCCCCATGGAATCCCAATTCAAAAATTCATATTCAGATAACTCAAAATAATAAATCTGCTAATTTTAGCGACAACCGCTTTGAACTTTTTAAATTTGCCTGTGATTATTTAAAATCACATCATATTACAAGTGTCGGGCCTGGCCATTTTGCCACTCCTGATCACTGGTGGAATGATAAATTGCAAAAAGAAGATCTCTGTTATTGCATTTCAGGAGTATTTCCTTTTATCGTTGATCATATGCTCTCTTTTGGGCCATCTGCCATTAGCTCTTCTTCATCAATCGTTTGTGCCAATGAAAAAGTCACAGACCGCTATCTCTCACTCATTCAAAAAAAAGAAGATTGTCATTCCAGCTTCTTTGTTAAATCTAAATCACAAATAGCTTTTCAAGAGTTGATCAACCAACTCTTTGCAAAATCACAGACAAAAATACCATCTGAGATTTTAGAAAACCCTAGCTTTTTAATAAACAAAAAAATAATTGTAGAGCTAGAGCTGGCAAAAATAGAAGATCAATCAATTAAAATGACATCTCTAGGAAGAGAATATTT
Source organism: Bdellovibrionales bacterium (assembly GCA_023250815.1). Taxonomy (GTDB): domain Bacteria; phylum Bdellovibrionota; class Bacteriovoracia; order Bacteriovoracales; family Bacteriovoracaceae; genus JAHEZZ01. Next base: position 9,015 of record JAHEZZ010000067.1, on the reverse strand, counting down.
TGGCCATCTTTTACATTTATTAGATCCAAAAATCTAAATCCCCATAATAGAAAAACCACTATCTACAAAAAGAACCTGCCCAGTTACCGCTTGCGATAAATCACTGGCCAAAAAGACCGCCGCTCCCCCCACATCTTCAGTTGAAACATTTCTCTTAAGAGGAGATCTCTCCTCTATAACTTTAGTCAGCTCTTTTACTCCAACTGCTGATGCCGCCAAGGTTCTAATGGGCCCTGATGAAATAGTATTCACTCTGATATTTAAACTACCTAAATCATCCGCTAGATAACGACTGCTCGCTTCTAGTGCTGCCTTCGCAACACCCATCACATTGTATCCAGTGTAGACCAATTGTGAGCCGTGGTAGGTGAGAGAAATAACTGAACCGCCTGGGTTCATCAAATCTCTTAAATAATGACAAAGACCGATTAAAGAAAAAGCAGAAATATCACAGGCCATTTTGAAACCTTCTCTCGAAGTATCGGAAAATCTTCTTTTTAAATCTTCCCGATCTGCAAATGCCAATGAATGAACAAGAATATCAAATTTTCCCCAATTTTTGGCCACTGACTGTTTTAAATCAAGGTAGTGTTGATCGTTGGTGACATCCATGGGAACTAAAAAATCTGCTCCAATCTGCTCGGAAAGAGGTGCAACCCATTTTTTCAATTGATCATTAAGATAGGTCAATCCAATGGTGGCCCCCTGTTCTTTTAACTTACGAGTAATTCCCCAAGCAATGGAACGCTCATTGGCAATCCCTAAAATTAAGGCCTTTTTTCCTGTTAAAAGCGACATCAATACTCCTTGGCGAAATGTGATGAGTATAATACGCCCAAATGGCCGAGAAAAACAATCGATCAAAATAGTAAAATAAATTCCTTTTTTATATTTTATTATCTGTTATTTGTCCGAAGAGTGCTTATGGGATTAAAAATACTTGTGGTTGATCCAGATAATAAATTTATATTAGGCTGCAAAGATTTTCTGGAAAAGAATATGTTTGAATGCTCTATTGCTCAAAATGGCAAAGACGCTCAGATTCTTTGTTCGCAAAATAAATATTTTGCCGTTATGGCGAACCTTGCAATTCAAAATTACAATATTTTTCAAGTCCTAAAGTTTATAAAATCCAACCAAAGTTCTGGCCAAATAATATGTCATAATGCCTCAAAAAATATATTGGATGAGTTAAAATTAGATAAAGAAAAATTAGTCAAACTCGGAGTCAATGAATTAATCGATCATATGCCGACAATCGAAGAAGTGAAAAATGCCCTCGAAGGACACCAAAGTATTCAGGATATTGTCAGTGCTCTTCCCAAGAAAGAAGGTTTAAGTGCTGAAGAAGAAGTTGCTGGCGATGACGAAAAATTTACCGCCATTCGAATTGAAGATTTTTATTCCTCAAAAAATGTAATCTTTGACGTTTTTGTTAAACTTGGAGCAAAAAAATATCTTAAGTTTTTACATGCGGGTGATGCCTTTGCCAAAGAACGACTGGATCGCTACAAAAATGATAAAAATGTTCAATTTTTATATATCTCCACAGTAGATCGAAAAAAGTTCATACAATGGAATAATTTAGTTCTAGAAAAAACCCTTGACTCAAAAAAAGTGGGAGCAGAAAGCAAAGTAAAAATCCTACGCTCGGTCTCGGAAAAATACATCGAAGAACTTTATACTGAAGGACTTAAACCTCAGTTAATTGAACAAGGAAAAACAATTTGTCAAAATACTTTTAAATTAATCGAAAAAGAAAAGGACCTCTATAAGATTTTGCGAGGCTATCAAGAGTTAGATCCTGGAGCTTTTTCCCATTTCTTTCTCATTGGGCTTTTTTCCGGAATGATTGTAAAATTTTTTGATTGGCAAAGCCAAACCACCACCGACACATTGACAATGGCAGCAATGCTTCACGATATTGGAAAAACTAAATTGCCAAGTCAAATTATTACAAAAAGAGTGCCAGATCTTTCACCTCAAGAACTTGATTTTTACAAAGAACATGTGCAACATTCAATGATCTTGCTGGAAGGAAATAGGTTGGTTAGCAGCTCTGTCAAGCAGGTGATACTGCAACATCACGAGGCTTCCGACGGGAGCGGCTTTCCCTCGGGACACAAAGACTCAAGCATCTCGGCCCTCTCTAAAATTTTATTTTTCGTCAACGAATTTGTCGATCTCATTACTCATGAAAAATTAACTCCAGTACAGGGAGTGGTTAAAGTTTTAAAAGACCCGGCCTGCTACAAAAGATATAACCGTTTTGTTGTTGAAAATTTTATTAAAGTATTTATGGACCCAGAAAAAATTGAAAAAGGCCGTGCCCTTCCCCCAAATTCAAGCTTAGCACCTATCAAAAAAGCTCAATAAATGATACCAACTCCACTAATTAATGCTGGCATCTTTAGCGCTACTTTTTGCCCTTGCTATAAAAAACATAACCGACATTTCTAATACCCAAAAAGTATTTAGGATTTTTTGGATCATCTTCAAAATATTTTCGAAGGCGGACAATAAAATTATCCAGAGTTCGTGTATTAGTATGATCTGAATACCCCCAAGCAAGTTCCAAAAGTTGCGCTCTGGTAAGCGGAATCTGAGGGTTCTCTAAAAATACTTTTAAAATTTTTAATTCTTGTTGAGTAAGAAAAATTTCTTTGGGCCCATGACTCGCTCGCAATAAACTAAAATCAATTTTATTATCGCCAAATTCATAAATTGTTTCGCTATTTATAGATCTCGAATTTGTGTTCTGATACCAGGAGGCCTTTATTAAAAGTTTTTCCACTCTAGCCAAAAACTCATCTAAATTAAAAGGCTTGGTAACATAATCATCCACCCCTTCATAAAAGGCCTGGACTTTTTCTCGATTTGAATCTTTCGCTGATAAAACCAGCACTGGTATCTTTTCATTATTTTTTCTCATTTTAATTAAAACTTGATGGCCATCCAATTTAGGCAACATCAGATCCAGTATCACTAAATCAAATTTTTTGGCCCCAAATAAATGCAATGCCAATTTTCCATCGCTAGCAACTTCTACCCGATGGCCCTGCTTTTCCAAATTAAACTTGATACCTTCAGCAATATGATTTTCATCCTCAACTAAAAGAATGCTCTTCATGTCGTCACCAGGGCCCGATTAAGTGGGATCTTCAAAATGAAACATGATCCCGCCCCCACCCCATCAGATTTTGCTTCAATACTAGATTTGTGTATCTTTAAAATAAGCGAAACTAAAAATAACCCAATGCCTGTGCCTTTGGAGTTTTTTTCTACTTGATAGAACTTTCTAAAGACTTTCTTAAGATTCTCTTTTGTAATTCCAACTCCGTTGTCGACAAACTCAATTCTTAAAAATTTGTTTTGATCAAAAACATTTATACCAATTTCAAGTTCTTTATCAGATTTATAATTTATAGCATTGCTCACTAAATTTGCCAAAATGATCTCAAAAAGCTCAGTATCAAAATAAATATAGAATTGTTTTTCGGGAATATTTATTTTCAATTTCACATTATTTAAAATCTGAGAATTTTCCCTAAAAAACTTATTCACCAAGCTTGCCACATCACAAATCTTTTTTTCAGCTTGATATTTTTTTTCTTCAATCTTTCCCATTTTTAATATGCGATCGACATTGTCTGCCAATCTTTTAGTATCTTGAAGCATATATCCAATATATTTTTTTTGCTCTTCGGGATTTAAATTATATTTACTAAAAGTTTCCAAAAATATTTGAAGAGAGGCAACAGGAGTTTTTAGTTCATGGGTAAAGCCGTTGATAAAATTTTGTTGCATACGATATAGCTCTTTCATCTTTTGATAAAAAAGATAAATCATCAGCATACCAATGAAAATAAGACACATTAAAAATGACATGACTAAAACGATTACCCAAGTTTGGGTTTCTAAAAACTGCTCTGGCATCTGATGATATTGAGCAAGATAAAGAACAAAAGCTTGGCTGACTTTTAAATACCAATGGAGATATAAAAACAAGGCCGTGGCCAGAGCAGTAAATGAGATAATGAAAATAAATAGCGGATGGTAATACCAACGAACTTGATGCATACCATGTATTTGCTACTGACGAGAAAAAAAGTCTAGGGGCAGATCGCCCTTTTGGTTAAGATTAGACATTATTTTAGGAGCAATACCAGTGCTGACTAAAACCCCATCCTCATATTTGGCCAAGTGCTGCATCAAAATATTTGTTCCCTCTATTCCGGTAATTTCAGCAATTGAAGTCACTCTGCGCTGCCCACTTCTGTCTCTGCCAATTTGAACAATAAAGTTAATTGCCGTAGCAATTTGTTTTTTGACTACAATCATAGGCAATTCAATATCAGACATCATGTAGAGATTTTCCATCCTATTTAAACATTCGCTTGGAGAATTAGCGTGAATAGAGCACATACTCCCGTCATGTCCCGTGTTCATCGCTTCCATCAAGTCAAAAAACTCGCCTCCTCTGACCTCGCCAATAATTATGCGATCAGGACGCATTCGCAGAGAATTTTTGATAAGTTCTCTCATCGTTAAAGTACTTTTTTCACCACCGCCAATCACTGTTTTTGCTTCAAGACGAATACAATTACTCTGAGGGATATCAAGCTCCAGCGTATCTTCAATTGTCACCAATCGCTCAGTGCTAGGAATTTCCGCCAAAAGCATATTCATCAAAGTCGTTTTACCCGATCCAGTGCCACCGCTTACCACAATATTGGCACGAGAAACTACAACTGCTCTTAAAAATTGTACCCAAAATGCCTCTAGGCCAAAGAGCTTACCAGCAGTATCTAAAGATTTAAAAGTTTTCAGATAACGGCGAATTGTAATGGCCGGAGATCCAGCAGAAAAAGGTTCAACAATAATATTAACTCTACTACCATCCGGAAGATTTCCATCCATTATCGGGTGATGTTCATCACATATTTTTTGGTTAAAATCAGCAACTTCTTTAATAAACTGATACATTTCTGATTTTGTAACCGATACATTAAGTTGAATAAATTGCCCTTCTCTTTCTACAAAAATAGAACGGGGAGAATTAAAAGCAATTTCAGTTATGCCCTTTTTATTTGAGAGATCATTAATCAGATTCCACAGACCATTTTCTTTTGTCATTTTTGGGCCATATTCATCGATGCTTTTTTTGGGATCAGTTGGCATAAAATCATCCTTACTTATTGAGTAATAAAAAAATCGATATCAGAGATTGAACTGCCATATGCCAATAAATTTTCGACAAAAAGTGTCTTTTGAAAATTAGAAAACTGTGAATATATTTCGTGATATTCTATTCCAGATTTCATTAAGCGAAGGGCAGTTTCTCGCCCGCAAAAACTGTTTAAGTGGGCCAAAAATATAAGTAAAAAATCAATTTTAATAGTGTTTCCCTTTAACAACTCGGCCTGCTTTAAAAGTTGGTCAATGGTATCTATCGTTAAGCAATATTTACTTAACGGATTTATATTTCGTTTACCAGTATGGCCATGTTCAAAGAGGACATTTGCCATCTCCAAATACATGCCCAGTAAAAATCCTCTGGAATATCCATCAACAGTCATAAACTGAGTCTTCTCTTCGAACTGAATAATTTGGCCAGCATAATTGTTTTTGTATTCGGACGGATACTGCCCGTAGTGCAAATAATAAATAAAAAGGGATGCTAATCGATTACGCACACCATACCAGCCTACTCCATTTATAATTTTTTCAATTCTTAGATCTTGATCCATGTCGTGAAAACTTACATTAAAAAGAGCATAGAGTGATTTGTTTTTAGAAATTGTAGTGCTTAAATTACTAAACTCTTCATTGTTTTTTTGCATATTAACCTGGAGAAGGCGAGTAAAGTAATCGGGCATATTTACGTAAGGGAACTTTTCCATAATGTAGATAATATCATAGTCCAGATTATTGTCCTCAAGTACATTTGAAAAATTACGACTGGTAATCATCTGCGGTTTGCTTGAAAAGTAAATGAGTAGCGGTATAATACCCCTTATGAAGCTCCCCATCTTTGAAATTATAACCATCCTAGATTTTTCAACTGAAGCAATTGTAAAACAAATCTCTCTCCATAAATTAGGACAAACTCCTCTTGCCTTTGACCTAAGAAATATTTCACCGGCCAATCATCTAGAGGCCGCCCAAAATATCGCCGATCAATTGCATGACTTTGGAGTTAGAGCTTATTTTCCCTACCCTCTCTTCGTTATTAGCAGACATCTCAATGACTTTAATGAAATACCAGTTGTAAAAAATAAAACTCAGCTGCCATCTCATTTTGTAAAAAGAAGTAAACGCCTAAAAAATAAAGAAGCATCACTGATGAATAAAGTACAATTGCTTTCAGAGAAAATAGAAAATTATAATGCCACTAAAAAATTAGAAGAATTAAAAAAAATAATGAAAAGTAATAAAAAGCTTTATGATTTAAGCAAAGAACTCAATTTTTATCAGACCCTTTTAAATAGCAGTGAGATTCATTGATTATGAAAAAAATATTAGTTGAACAAGAAAAGAAAAAAGAACTTACTGGTTTTGAAGGAATTTATGGCCTCATAAACGATAAAATCGTAGATGCTGGCGAACTTAAAAGTAAAATTACAAACGATAAATTAGCTGACAATTATGACTTATATGACTTCCTTGAAATTGAATTTAAGAGACTGCAAAAGATTAATGAAATTTTAACCAAAAAATTGGATAATTTCAAAAATTATCCTCAAACTGAAACCTTAATTAATTTACAAAAAGAACAAATTTTATCACATAAACAAAAGCTCATAGAGCTCCTTGTTAACCCCAATCATACAATCCACAATGAACTTTCAATATTATGGGAAACTGCTTTGGCCTATAAAAATTAATGGCCTCGCCCCCTAAAGTGGCACTAAAATAATTGGCCCACCGACATGCTTAAAATCAGTAATACTCATTGCACTCCAATCATGCCCATCAAGATGTATCGACATTATGGATTTGAGATAAGGAACAATAATGGCCGGAGCTAATCCATAGGCCTTGGCAAAAGAATCTCCATCTTCATTGACTCTCTGGGGATTTGCCACTTTTATAAATAGTTTAAACTCTGCAATTGTAAGCCCTAATTTGTGATCTTGATTCAATTTTAAGGAAAAGTTTTTATCTCTTCCTGCGAGCACAAAAAGAGCAAAAGAAGAAAGTATCAATGATTCAAAATCGATATCCTCAACTCGCATATTATAATAAAATTCATCTTGAATCTTACCCTCGCGCTTTAATTGGTTAAGTAATTCTCTCATCTTTTGCGCAAAAGGGATTAATTCCAAAAAACGATCACAGCAAAGTTGTAATTCAACAAACTGAGAAAGACTAAACACTGCTTTATTTTTTTCACCCAATTTAAATGAAGGAACCTTTGCTGGCTCATCAAATAGGGCATCTAATATTTCCCCCAAATGATACCCCAAAAAAGCTTGCTGATCGAGTTCTTCAAGCGAGTGATCTCTTAAGGATTTTTTAATATCTTTTTGCAAAAGAGTGATTAATGAATGTCCAATTTTATAGATATCAAAAAAATCAAAAACTTCAAAAAGGATTGTATCATCTTTAAGTTTTCCCTCTTTTTTTAAATAATCAAATCCCAAAAGTAAAAGATCTGCCAATTCCCGAGTGGCGGACATCATTGCGGTACGCCCTTCTTTTAAAGCATTCCGAAATGACAAACGCGAATTAACTAGTCGAATAAAATTAAATTGCAAAAAATCTTTTCTTTTTTGCTCCCGAACTTTGAGAAGCTCCTTGGTAATTTCTTCCAATTTTCCAAGGAAGGCGGCAACAGTATAAGAATGTAACCCTTGCGTTTTGCATACCTCATCAATCTCTGGAGTTTTGAAACGTTTTTTATTTTTTATATGATTTTGCAAAGTTTGCATGTTGGAAAAACAATTTTCGGTTTGTAACGAATCGTAGTACTCCACTAGGCCCAATTCTTCTAATCTCGATTTTTTTAACTGAAATTCTTGTTCTTGAAATTCCAAATAACCATCTGAAACGACCTTAAACAAATTCACATAAGCATTTTCTACCCCCATTTCAGAGTACATTACTTTTAAAAAATTCTTAATTTCATCTACAAATGGATAGTCTTTGTGATATTCAAATAAAAGCAACTGATCTTCAGATAAAAAATAAAAATCATGATCGGGATATTCCGGTTCTTCAGAATCAAAGGTCCAGATATTAAATGCGCTCTTTAAATAAAGCAGAAACTCTTCAGAATTGACAAACTCTGAAACAATTTTGTCATCGTTACAAGAGGCATAGGCCCTAATCCAAAAAGCAAAAGAATTGACATCAACTTCATCCTTTTCCCAAAGATCTAAGTCCAAAAATATTCTTCTTTGAGTATGGTCAAAAAGGGCCAAAGAACTCCCCACCTGCTCCGCCCCTAAATCTTTTAGAGCGATATAGAGAGGTTGAACTGGCAAATGCTTGAGATTAACAGCTTGATCGACAAGTCTTTCTAAATCATTAAAATTTTCGTAGCTACTTGCCTCATTGATAATATTATCGATAAGCGAATATTGGTGATCAACATTTAATTTCGTCATGAATTCCTCATTACAATTGGTATGCCAGGAAGATTTATTTGAAAAGCAACTCGTAGCGATATAATACTTTATTATTAACTAGTAAAGCATTCTTTAACTTGCCATTTTCAAAATCCTCAGTGAAATTTCCCCTTAGAGATTTTATGAAAAATGATATTTACCAATTCACAGTAAAAGATATTAAAGGTTGCGAAATTAAAATGAGTGCATTTTCTGGCAAAACTTTGATTATCGTTAACACTGCCAGCAAATGCGGATTCACACCACAATATAAAGGACTGGAGGAACTTCAGCAAAAATATCAATCTCAAGGATTAATCGTTTTGGGATTTCCCTGCAATCAATTTGGCGCCCAAGAGCCAGGAGCGGAAACTGAAATCGCTTCTTTTTGCGACCTCAATTA
>JAHEZZ010000066.1 GCA_023250815.1 Bdellovibrionales bacterium | reverse complement strand
ACCGTTTTTATAGTTTGACAGATACCTTCTGTACACGATTCACAGGCTTTGCCAAGAGTTGCGATCGTACCTAGTGAACCGTTTATAAGCGTTGCAAGCATATCAAGCTTACCCTTAAACTGCGGGTTATCACAAAAAGAATTTTGAGAAAAAATTAAAGCTGGAATAAATAAAACAGAGAATAGTTTATCAAGTTTGAACATCAATAATATTTTCTCATTATATTGTATAATCAAGAAATAAGAATATTTTGCCCGCATTTTTGTATTCGAAAAATGAAAGATAGTGCCTGGCCAAATTCAAACAACTAGTGTGATTGCCCTGCCGGCCGAGCACATTTTTTCTGCCCTCTAACAGAATGAAGGAGTCCCTGCATATTTCTACATTCCAAAGTAACCGTAACCACTTACTCCAAAATTAAGCCCCATATTCCCACCGGCATAGGGTGCTCCTCCGTAATAGCCTGGGCCGTAACCATATCCGCCGCCGTAACCACCACCGCCATAAGAGTTTCTATAAAAGTCTCCGGCAGTTGCTTGGGCCTGCCCCCACAGTGCGCCGTTTGCTTGTTGATTGGCCCCCATATTTCCCTGGATACGAGCTTGTCCAGCTTGTTGTTGTTGAAACATTGTTTGCTGATATGCTTGTTGTTGTTGCTGTTGTTGCATTTGTTGTTGTTGCCATTGTCCTTGTTGGTTTCCCCAGCCTCCAGAATTACCCCAATAGCCACCACCCATATTTGGAGCACCAAGTCCCATGCCGCCCCAACCGCCAGGGCCCATTCCGCCGCCGCCGCCATAACCACCACCATATCCGCCCATTGGCATTCCACCGCCGTAGCCACCACCACCATATCCGCCCATCGGCATTCCACCGCCCAAATTACCACCTAAATATAATCCCCCGCCAAGACCACCGCTTGGCATTCCCATTCCCATCATTCCAAATCCTGGCATCATTGGCATTCCACCGCCCATACCAAAACCCATTCCAAAACCAGGGCCGCCCATCGGCATCCCCATTCCATAACCGCCCATAGGAAAACCGCCGCCAAATCCACCTTGAAAACCGCCACCGCCGAGGCCACCGCCATAAGGCCCAATCATTCCCCCCATAAAACCAGGAGAATAACCGGCCCCGCCCCAGGCATTTCCAAATCCGCCAAAACCATTGCCCATTCCTGCACCCATCCCTGCATAGGAACCATAACTATTTCCCATACATGATCGGTTAAAAGCAGTGGCCTGTTCTGGAAGAATTGGGTTGGCCCCTCGCTCCTGATTATAATTTAAAAAAGAATTCCATCTGGCACTACAAGCATTTGGCCCAGCAGTTGCTCCCGTTTGATAAGCATTTGCCCAAGCAGCATTCGATTTATAAGCATAGTGTGCCCCTACCCAGGATGATCCGAAAAAGGCCAGTGGCCCCGCCAACATTCCGATTGCTTCAACCACCGGACTAGGCCCCTTCGTTTCTTCTTTTGCACTCATACATTCGATACAATCTACTCCTGCTCCGCCACCGCCGGCCGCCATTTCGTAGCGTACGCACATTTTCCATTCTTCATAGTGGCGATCTTGATCAATCTCACCGCAAGCTTCATTAAATCTTCCGGCAAAACTAGCAGGCGATGACGCCAAGATTGAAAACACCAATAAAAATTTTAAGGGCACAGACTTCTTCGCCATAAGCTACTCCGATCGGCAATATAATTTTGTGCGGACACATTCGCACTTATTCAAATGTCATTTCGGTTTAAGTACTTAAAAACTTGAAGTGAATCCATGAACTTTTAGACAATTTCTGTAAAGGGCGGTAAACAGGTATAAAATCGAGCAATCTTCACCATGGCCGACAAATACTATTGGGCACTTCTCATTTTCGGACTACTTTTTTTAAGTTACGCCGCCTTTGCTATTGCCAGAGAAAAAAACTTCTACCAACAAACCTCCCATCCTATTTTCTTTAAAGGGATGGTGCTTAAAATTCCCGCCTGGTGGGCAATCGATGGCCAAGATGAATTTTCTCTGTGCTTTAAAAGAGAGGATACTCACTATGATTGGTTCGCCCAATTTAATTTTTTTGACAAGAATGAAATAAAAAATCAAAGTGCTGAAAAAATTTTAACTGAAGAATTAGAAGATCGAAAAATTGTCATTGATCATGACACCCAAATAAAAAACAATCTGCCCTATGGACTTAAACTTCCCTGTGAAATCTCTTTTGCGCGAATTGAAGGATGCGCCACTATCAACACTGAAGAGAGAATTTACATCGATCTTGTCATTTTAAAAAAGGAATCACAAATCTGGCGAATGAGCAGTCAAAGTTCCATCCTAAACGGCTGTGTTGAAGGCCCTTACTTTGAAGAAGTCATTAAAAATATTTCCTATCAATAATAGCATTCGCAATATTCAATTTCCCAGACTAGAAAACTCAAATGCAATAAATATATCACCTTGGGGAAGCCGCTGGAGAAGGATCAACATCAGGAACACCTGAATCAGCACCCGGCCCCGTACTCCCTGCCGAAACTTCCTCTCTGGGACGATTCGCAATTCTTTTTATTTCATCGTCGCAAAATTCAAGATAATATTTTCTAGAAATTCCTCCCTCTGGTTTATATTTAAAAACTTTCACTAATTCAGAAAGAGCGTTAGGGCAGTCTTTTACCTTGATTTCCTCAATTAAATTTAAGTTATCCCTTCTGTTCTTCATTTTTAAATCGATGTCTGCCTGAGATTTAGCTAATCCCTTTCCCGTCAGTTGATTCAGACAATTTTGTTTTACTCTTGATCTTCTATCTCCATCAACCAGAGAGGCAACTAGACCGCTACTTCTTTCTGCCTTATTAATATCACAACCCTGCCGGCGCAATGATTCTTGAAAAAAGTCATAAGTTGTTTCATACACTTCTTTTGAAATACATTTTTTATTAAAATTAACAAATCCAACTTCACAAGTAGGAGCAGTCAAGGCCGCTCTTTTTTGCACGACTTTGGGTGACTCAATCTTATAATCTTTGCGATATCTTTTAGAGTGCCAATTCGTCATTTGTGGATTTTCCGAATACATTTGTTCATAACATTTTGCCTGTTGGGCCGTGTTTTTTTTGCTGTAACAACGATATTTTCCAATAATTACTTTATCGGCATCACTGATTTTTTCTTCCGCCCAAACAGAAATCGAAAAAATAAAAAAAATAACGACAAAGGATGAGAATAAATTTTTCATCAGACACTCCAATTATCAAATGGTAATATATATTTGGAGTAAATAGAAAGAGGGAAATTTACGCCCGCTTAGTATTAAAAGTGCGAATTTTTTGAATAATAAAATTGGCGATATCTTCATCTGAACCATAAACATCATCAATAAATTCCGAATGAAGTAAAAAGTCACAAACTCTTTTTGCCACCTGATGGAGAGACTCGACCAAATAAAGCCCGGCGATATTTTCACCGCTAAAAGACTTGATAATTTCCTTTCTAGCGTGGTTATAAATCTCGCTTTCAGTAATATCATCTGGAAGAGAATCATAACCCATTTTTTCTTCTACTTCTTCGATTGCTTGATCTTTTATATCTTCATCAGTTGCAAAACTTACCGCAAATTCCGTGGCCATTGCATCGATTAATTCAATTCGACGAGCGACATTAAAATCGATCATTTTATTTTCTTTCAGATGATTAACGGAATAGGTGGCCAGCGCCTTGAGGGTCTCAAAATCTGTTTTTATATTCAAAATACACCTCAACTTAATGACAATAATTTTAACTCAAAAATAAACAGAGTACGGCGCCGCTAACTAAAAAAGAAAGCAGACTGCACTTCTTGCGCAGAGTTAATAATTTACCATTTGAGTTTATCTTATAAAAAAGCTGTATCACAAGTATTTTAATAAATTATTTTTTCAGGAATCTTCGAACTCTTTGTGTTATCGGCAGAAGAAATGCGCTTTCTCCCATAAGCAACAAACTCAACCCATAAACCACAACAGCAATAAAACAAAGTAAACTTAAGCGAAAAACTTCGATCCACAATCGAGCATCAAAATCAAAAAACAAGGGGGCCAAAAACTTCAAGGATAAAAAAGAAAACAAAGCGCTAATTACAAATTTAAAAATCCGTTTATTGACAAAAAAATTGAGTTCAAGAACTAAAATTTTGCGTAAAAAATAAACTAATACTAGAACATTTAAAAACATCGATAGGGTCGTTCCAAAGGCCAACATTCCAAAGCCAAAATAAGGTGTTGCAAAAATACAAAAAAGCATATTTAAAAAAACACATACTGAAGAAGCAATAACGGGAATTTTGGGTTTGTCTAAGGCATAAAAAGTAGGAGCAAAAATTTTATACAACCCATAAAAAGGAAGGCCCAGTAAATACCAATCTAAAGCTGTGGCAGTCATCGCTGTATCATGGGCACTAAATGCACCTCGCTCATAAACAATGTGAGCGCTCTCGTGAGATAGTCCCATCATTAAGGCCATAGAAGGAAGCAAAACCATTAGTGATAATTCGAAGCTTGATTTTAAATAATTTATCGCCTCTTCCTTGGCCCCTTTATTCCACTCTTCACTAAAATGAACCAGGTTGCTACCGGCAATGGAAACTCCTAAAATTCCCACAGGAAGTTGAAACAAACGAAAAGCATAAGTCAGCCAAGAAACTGCACCTTCTCCTGAATTGGTCGCTAAAATAGAACTGACAAGCAAATTAATTTGAGTGGCGGCAATCCCCATCGATCCAATTCCCACTCGATTGACAATACGCTTGGTTTCCGGAGTCCATATTTTAAGAACTTCTTTATCAAAAATGGGGCCGTATTTCTTTTTTATTATAATTGGCAATTGTACCAAAACTTGAGCCAATCCTCCAAATAAAACACCGAGGCCCAAAGACCAAGCAGCGGGATAACCATGGGCCACAAAAATGGCCGGAAAAGTGAGAGTAAAGGCAATATGAACTAAATTAAAAAAACCAGATGACATAGAGGGAATAAAAAAAACTTTAAGTGAATTCAGAGCACCCATAAAAAGAGCCGCAATAGAAACCAATAAAAAATAGGGCGCCATAATTCGCAGAAGCTGGACGGTCAGTTGAAATTTTTCTGCTTTATTGACAAATTCAGGCGCAAATAAATGCGCTAGCTGAGGTGCCCAGATCATAATTGCCAAACTAATTGTTCCAGTCACTGACCCCAACAAAATAAAAAGACTCCACATGAGCCTTCTCGCCCGCAGTTCATCTTTTTGTCTAATCTCGGTAAATGTGGGTACGAAAGCAGAGGAAAAGGCCCCCTCTGCTAATAAATCTCGCAACAAATTGGGAATTCGATAAGCAATCAAAAAAGCATCTGTAATGCCACTGGCCCCAAAAACCCAAGCTTGCGCCTGTTCGCGAAACAGTCCCAATATGCGACTGACAAAAGTTGCGGTGGCCATTTTTGCGGAAGAAAGAAGAATATTTTTATTTCCGTTATTTTCTTTTCCCAATTTATTTCCATTTTTTGAATTAGCTTTAATTCTAGATTTGTATAAGTAAGATTAGCAATGCTTCAAAATGGATGACGCAGGATCTCTCACTCACTTAAAGGTAGATTTTTACCTTCTCTCTTCCTATAATCGCCCTTTCGCCAATCCACTATCCAGGGAGAAAAATGAAACCGCTAATCGTTGTTCCTGATGGTTTTGATAAAGAGCTTTTTTCAATCCTTCAAAAAGAAACCAGATTAGACATTTTTCCCAAATCAAAATTGTCCCAAGAGGAATTGAAAAATATTTTGCCAAAAACTCACGGCCTCATTATTCGCTCGGCAACAACCATAAACGCTGAACTTTTAGAAATCGCCAAAGAATTAAAGTTGGTCATTAGGGCCGGTGAAGGCACCGATAACATCGACAAAAAATTATGCACTCAAAAAAACGTTAAAGTTGCCAACACCCCTGGCGCCAATGGCAACTCAGCAGCAGAGCACGCTATCGCCTTAATGTTTGCCGTACTTCGAAAAACTAGCGAAGCCCACGCCTCAATAAAACGAGGGGAGTGGGAAAAAAGCAAATTTCAAGGAAACGAAATTACCGGAAAAACAATCGGCCTAGTCGGTTTTGGAAGAATCGGACAAACGGTGGCGAAACGTCTTATGGGTTTCGAACCAAAAGTTTTATTTTCTGATCCCTTCGTTCAAAATTGCGACATGCCCTACGCAAAAAAAACCACAGTAGAAGAAATTTTTAAAAATGCCGATATCATTTCTTTACACACACCACTGATGCCAGAAACAAGAGCGATGGTGAATAAAAGTTTTCTTAATTTAATGAAACCAACTGCTATTTTAATCAATGCTTCTCGAGGAGAAGTTGTTCATCAAAACGATTTAATCACTCATCTTCAAGAAAAAAAAATCAGAGGTGCCGGACTGGATGTTTTTGAAAAGGAGCCCTTAGATAAAAATTCTGCCTTTCTCACTCTCGACAATGTTGTCCTAACCCCTCATCTCGGCGCTTCTACTGATGAAGCTCAAGTGCGAGTTGGTGAAATGTGCGTTCATCAAGTCAAAGAATTTTTCCTTAACCATAAACTGCTTAATGAAGTAAAGGCCTAATCATGAAAAGTTTAGCGATTGTCGGATCTCAATGGGGCGATGAAGGAAAGGGAAAAATTACCGATCTCTTGGGACAAAAATGCGATCTCGTGGTTCGCTATCAAGGTGGAAACAACGCCGGCCACACCATTATTGTGGAAGGAAAAAAAATTGTCCTGCATCTTATTCCTTCTGGAATTTTACACCCCCATTGCCTTTCTCTCATTGGCCACGGAGTTGTTTTCGATCCGGAAGCTTTTCTAACTGAACTCGAAGAAGTCTGCACAAACCACCTGAAAGTGACCCCACAAAATTTAATGATTTCAGAAAGTGCATCAGTGATTACCCACTACAATAAACTTCTCGATATCCAAAGAGAATCAAAAGGCCAAGTTAAAATTGGAACAACAGGAAAAGGAATTGGCCCCACCTACGAAGACAAGGCCGGAAGACGAGTTATTAAAGTAAAAGACCTTTTTGATTTAGAACTTCTCAAATCTAAACTCCGTTATAATATCGCAGAAAAAGCAATACTGTTTAATTATCTTTATCAAATTCCTTTTCCGGCAATAGAACAAGAGGCCAAAAGACTTTTTGAGTTAGGGCAAAAAATAAAACCCTTTGTCGGCGACACTTTTAGCACAATCGACAAGGCCGTTCACTCCGGGAAAAAAATACTTTTTGAAGGTGCTCAAGGCGTTCTCCTCGATGTCGATTACGGCACCTATCCCTTCGTGACTTCATCTAATACTTCTGCCGGCGGAATTTACACTGGGGCCGGCCTTCCCGGCACTCATCTTTCGGAAGTTCTAGGCATCACCAAGGCCTACACCACTCGCGTGGGAGAAGGGCCCTTTCCAACTGAACTTAATAATCCTCTTGGAGAAAAAATAAGAACGATCGGAAAAGAATTTGGCGCTACCACTGGCCGCCCCCGTCGCTGTGGCTGGCTTGATCTTCCCCTGCTTCGCTACGCTGTAAAAGCGTCCAATATCACTTCTCTTGCTCTCACCAAATGCGACATCCTAATTGAAGTTGATGAACTCAAAATCTGCACCAGCTACGAATACCAAGGAAAAACTATCGACTGTGCCTATCCTGGAATTGATCTTCATAAAGTTATTCCAATCTACAAAGACCTACCCAATTTCAAAGATGATTTCAAAAAAGATTGCTTAAGCAGAGAATTAGAAAATTACATTAAAGTAATAGAATTAGCGCTCAAAATTCCCATCGGCATCGTCGCCTTCGGCCCCGAAAGACACCAAATCATCTTCCGCAAAGACTATTTCTAATGCCAATTGCAAATATTAGTTTGGGCAAGATTTGTAATTGGTATTAAAAGTCGAGAAGAGGATAATGAGATTTTAATTTTGATTCAATCTCAACTTGCGGCCAAGATATTTCTTGCTGATCGAGTGTCACAATCACAGTGCGATTATGTCTGTGCTTAAAAATGCCAAATGTATTTTGACGAATTCCCCTCTGATCAATAAAATTCAACTTACACCATTCATTATTTTTAAATGACAACTGATCCTTTTTATAAAAACGATAATCATTCCACACGACATCGCCGGGAATGCCTAAACCTTGCATATCTTTCTCTAAAATTTCGGGTACAAATAAATTTATATTGAAAGCCGTCAAGACAAAAGGAAGTACATAAATTTTCCAAAATAATTTTTTTACTCCATTAATGTCTTTGTACATTTGTCTATGTAATCCTAGGGCATTTTTATGTTTACTAATCATTTTTCCCAGTATCAATGCCGAGGGCAAATAAAAAAAAACACAAAAGATAAGCAGAGTGCCCCACCAATTAATAGAAACTGAAACTTTATAAATAATTGATTGAAATAAAATACACCCAACACATCCAACAAATGTTAGAAGCAAAGACCATTTACTTAAGAAATAAAGATCTCCTACAATTTTAATCTTAGTTTTTGACAAAAAAAATCCCTAATTAATAATCACCAACTCGCCATTTATTTTATCAGAAGAAAGTGATTTTAAAAGCACTGGACGAATTTGATTTGAAAGATCTTCCCTTGATTCAACCTGAACTCGTAAATAATTGGTGGTATAACCTTCAAAAAGACCGGCCTTATTGCGTCTCTCAAATAAAACTTCAGAAACCTGGCCTAAATTTTCTTGCATAAAACAGTTCAATTTTGCCCTGCCAAACATATTAAGTGCACGAGTGCGAGATTTTTTTGTAGCACTATGAATATGGTTTTCCAGTTTTGCAGCGGTCGTTCCTTTTCTTTTAGAAAAAGGAAACACGTGAAAATGAGTTATTGGAACTTCTTTTAAAAAATCATACGTATTTTTAAATTGTTCCTCTGTTTCTCCTGGAAAACCGACAATCACGTCAGCGCCAATTCCCGCTCTGGGAAAATAATTTTTGATCTTATTCACAATTTTTTTGTAATCATCAGAAGTATAACGACGTCTCATCCCTTGAAGAATAATATCATCCCCGCTTTGCAAAGGAATATGAAAATGATCCATAAATTTGGGTGATGACTTCAGAACCTCCAAAAGTTCGTCGTTTATAGTATTGGGCTCAACACTTGATAAACGAAGTCTCATGAGCCCCTCAATTTCTAAAATCCGTGCCACAAGATGGTGGAGCCTCTCTCCAGAAGATTTTTCATATTCCCCAATATTAACTCCAGTTAAAACAATTTCTAAAAAACCATCAGCAACTAATTTTTTCGCCGAAGCCACTGCCTCATTAATAGAAATTGCTCGAGCGCGCCCCCGGGCCTGAGGAATAATGCAAAATGAACAAATATAATTACAGCCATCTTGAATTTTTAAAAAAGCACGAGTGCGGTCGTCAGCGCTAGTCGTTGCGGCTCCCCAAAAATCATTAGTCAAATCAACATGGATAGATTCATTTTGCTCTTCATTTAAATAATCAAAGACTTTGTATTTTTCGGTATTGCCCAAAATAAGATCTACCCCTTGCATACCGGAGATTTTTTCAGCTTCCATCTGAGCATAGCACCCCACCACCACAATTTTACCCTCCGGTGAAGACTTATGGGCCTTTCTAATCAAATTGCGACAAGTAGAATCTGCTGAATCAGTCACAGTGCAGGTATTAATTAAAACAACATCTGCCTCATTTCCAAATTCCACAATCTCATATCCTCGATCGACAAACCCCTGTGCCAATGAACCAGTTTCAGAAAAATTAAGACGGCAACCCAAGGTATGTAATGCAACTTTTTTTAAAGAATTGCTGGTGGAATTTATTTTGCTCATCATGATTTTACTAAATAACGCAAAACATGCAAAACTGGTACAGATTTGTGGTTTTTTCGTTTGACATTAAATCTTAAAATCCGTAACTTTCCCTTCACGCATTTTATAGCGGTCTCGTAGCTCAGTTGGTTAGAGCATCTCACTTTTAATGAGAGGGTCGTGCGTTCGAGTCGCACCGAGATCACCATAAATGACTAATATTAAAGAATTTATTTTTGCTCCCATCGTCTAGCCCGGTCTAGGACATCGCCTTTTCACGGCGGTAACAGGGGTTCGAATCCCCTTGGGAGTACCAAGCTTATAAAAAAGGCCCCGATTTATTCGGGGCTTTTTTTGTCCAAAATCCTCCAAATACTTCATTTCAATTCCTTAGATCTTCAGTAATAATTTCTAAATGAATAAACCATTATTAGATAATTATAAAAAGGCCCTTAATACTCTTGATGTAGCTATGATTAAAGCTCCTGCCAATGACCTCGAAAGAGATGGTATTATTCAAAGATTCGAATATTGCGTTGAAGTTTCCTGGAAGTCTGCTAAAAAAATTTTAGAGTATCACGAGTATGAAGCTGATACGCCTCGAAATATCGTTAGAGAATTGGCCAAAATTAATTGGATAAATAATCCAGAAGAATGGATTGATTTCCTTGAAGCTAGAAATAAAACAAGCCATCTTTATCACGAAGAAGTGGCAAAAGAGTTATTTAAATTAGTTCCTTCATTCTTAAAAGCAAGTCATCAGCTCTTAAAAAAACTTGAGGAAATGCTTAAGTGAGACTTTTTGGCCTACAACCCGATGAAATAATCGAAATAAAAAAACTATTCCAAAAAATTTTTGGTGATATAGATGATGCCAAAGTTTATCTTTTTGGGTCACGAGCTACGGGTAAGCATAAAAAGTTTTCTGATATCGATATTGCAATTTCGTCTAAATCAAAAGAAATCCTCAGCAGAATTTCTCTTTTAAATGAGGAATGGGAAAAATCTAAATTACCTTATAAGGTCGACGCTACAGCGTGGAAAGATATTTATAAACCATATCTACCTCAGATAAAAAAGGAAAAGATTGTATTATGGCAACCAGATGAAAAACAACTTCATCCATGGAGAGCTTGTCCTTATGGCCAACATTGGGTCGTTAGACATCCTCGATACCCTATAGGGAGACAAATACAAGATGTTGATGGCCATTGCAGAAGAAATCCATCAGGTAAAGATATTCTCAAAGGAGATGAAATTGATTTCATCTCAAAAGTTTCTCCTTTTTTAGATGCGACACCTCATCCATGTCCTTATGTTGGAATTGTAAAATTACCCAACGCTGATAAATATGATATTTTAATTACCGGTTGGTGCAAATATTGGAATGATATTTTAAAACCCGACATCCCATTAAACGTAAATTTTGTTAAAGCACTAATTTATTCTGAATCTAAATTTAAACCAGATTCTTTTTCAAAAAATAATAAAAAAATAGGTCCAGCTAGAGGTTTAATTCAACTAACTGAACAGAGTTGGCGAATTTTAAAAGATAAAAAAGGTGAAATCAAAGATTATTATGTCATTCTTGATAAAGAAGAACTTTTTGAACCCAGCAAAAATATTTGTGCTGGCATCAGATGGCTTTTTAGAAAAAGAGAGGTCTTACAAAAAAGAACGAAGTCATCACCTGATTGGATTGACGTTATGATTGAATACAAGGGTATAAGGATAGGACTTAAAAAACATGATCCCACATCTTTAAGAATTTTAATAGAATTCCAAAAATTCTATGATTTGAATTCTGGTTGCTCGTAAATTCCCTCAACCTTGAACTCAGATCAAGTGATACTATTTTAAATAATTTCTCAACTGACCCCATTCTTGATCTGTAGTCATCCATTCACAATAAATGGCAAGCCCATCAATTATGGGTTTCTTTTGATCAACTTCTCGTTCCAATTCCCGCAATAGATTTAAAGCCGCAGGAATATTCTCAAACCCTAGATCCAAATAACTCCGCAATTTTTTTTGCTCGCGAAATGTTCCTATCCCAATAAGATATTGGGGACTATTTGGGCCCATACTTTTCAAATTTTTTATTTGCTCGAGCTGTTCTTTTAAATTTGCCTTATAAGATTTAATCTCGTGAAGACTCGTTTCGTAAAACATAAAAGACATCTGATTTATAACAGAAGAAACCTCTTTTATCTCACTCAGTAGATGTTTATGTTTCCAGGGCTTCGTTCCCGAAGCAGTTGAAACAACGACTGTTGAGATAAATACATTGGGTAAAATAAGTCTCATCTGTCTATGAAATGCTACCCAATGTTCGCCATAATTTTCTGTGCTTAATTTTTTATGATTAAATTTTTTGTCTGGGAAAAGGACATATTCAAAATCCAAATGCACTCCATCTATGGGCATCATCTTAACGAGTTTAACGGTGTCAGCAATTGCATTTTTTACCCAATCAGCTCGTTCAAGTTGGACCGTCTTATTTTGAATTCCTCCCACCCAAGGGAAAACCTTAAGTTCTGGATATATTTGCTTTAAAATTTTAATCGCCTCCCTTGCCCGCCGAGAAAAAGCATACCGAGGTAAATGTCCATCGCTTTCATAGGGGCCAGCAAACATATAAGCGTAATGAATATGCTCAGTCTTTAATCTCTGCGCAAGATCTTCTGTATCTTTATTGGTAAGTTTCTTTTTAGTTGAGGGATCAATCCCCCGAAAGAAAGTACTTTTGATCCAGGTGGCATTTTCTTTTGCGATGGCCATTGAAGGCATGCAGAAATTAAATGACACCATTAGAGTGATATATAATAAAGACTTCATTTCGCTCTCTTTGATTGAGATATACCGCTAACAGTTGAGTTTTCAAGTGAAGATTATTTTAGCGCTTCAAGACGATTTAAATAAGCATTGATAAAGGCAGCATAGCTCCAAGTAAGATGAACTGCTCCTTGCATTTTTCCGGTATCACGGTTGATCTGCTCAGACATTTCACCATTTGGGCCTACAAATTCACTTATTCTTTTCATATAACTGTCGCCTTCATCAATACTGGCATCAATGATTAATTTTAATCCTTGGTTTTGCATAGTGAGGGACTCCCCCAACTCAATCGTTCTAGGAGAATTTTTTTTAATCATTAATGCTCTAAGAAATTTTTGATTAAGAGGAGTAACCATAAGTTCATTTTCCTTTTTTAGAGCATGGGCCAACTTATAATGAAAACTTGCAAAATCGAGAGTATTGATAAACCACGGATTGCCCAAAGAATTTATTTCATATCCATTATAAGTATCTTCGGGGTAACGACCTATAAGTGGGGCCTTCTCCAGAGAACGTGAATTGAGATTATAAGTTTGAATAAAAGTATCTTTTAGAATTTGGGCATTCGATAAAAGTTTTTCATTATATATTGGCAAAAATTGATCACCTTCTTTGTAGGAATTAACTACAGCAAT
>JAHEZZ010000214.1 GCA_023250815.1 Bdellovibrionales bacterium | reverse complement strand
AAGAATGGGGGCCGAGGCCATTATTTGCCATTCTTGGCTTGAATCCCCTGGCAACAGCTCACAAAAATATTTATTAAAAATGGGATTTAATCAAATTAATAAACACCCCAAATTTTGGAATCCTATTGATTATGATTGCCCCCGCTGTGCTCCTAAACGTTGTGAATGCACTGCCATCGAAATGATCAAATATTTAAAGGAGATCTGATGAGCGTTTCTTATTGGATGGATCGATCAAATGAAAAAAAGTTGGCCTCTTTTGATATGGTCATTATTGGCGGTGGAATTGCTGGACTCTCTAGCGCCTTTTGGCTCAAGAAAGAAGACCCCAGTTTGCAAATTGCAGTTGTTGAAAAATATCAATGTGGAGATGGAGCGACAGGAAGAAACGCCGGATTTATTACCTGTGGATCAGTTGAGCATTTTAACCGCTTAGTCGGGAAGCACGGTGAAAGAGAAGCGAGGGAGATGTGGCATTTCAGTGAAATTAATTTAGCACTCCTAAAAGAACACATTATAGGAAAAGATGAAAAGGAAATTCTCTTCGAACAAAAGGGAAGTTTTTCCTTGGCCAGTACAGACAACGAATTTAGGGAATTAAAAAATTCAGCAGATATTATGAAAGGAATGGGCATTGATGTCGAAATTATTGAAGAAGAAAAAATTGTATCCCGCCTTGGTGCTTTAAATTTTGTAGGCGGTATAAAATATTTAGGAGATGCCTCGGTTCACCCTTTAAAGCTTCTTAATCTTTTGCAAAAAAAATTAATTGAAATGGGAGGAGTTACTTTTTTTGAAAACCACGAAGTGAGCACAATTCAAAATAAGGGTGACAACAAAATAATTCACACTCGCTCTCAAAATTTTGAGACACCGATGGTTATTCTGGCCACCAACGGTTACTCTCCCCTTTTAAATAATTATTTTAACGACAAAATATATCCTACAAGAGGACAAATTTTAGCGACTGAAGCAGTCCCTCATTTTATGGAAGGGCCCTGTTACGCCAATTTTGTACTCGATTATTTTCGCCAGCTACCAACCGGTCAAATGATTATCGGCGGCTTTCGGCAACTCCAAAAAGACGCCGAAATTGGTTATTCTGATCAAATTAGTGATGTTATCCAGTCCTCACTTGAAAAATTTCTAGAGCAACATATACCTGCAGTAAGGCCGGCAAAAATAACCCATCGTTGGTCGGGAGTGATGGGCTTTAGTGTAGACGGGCAACCTTTGGTGGGCCTCCTCCCGACAGATAATCAAATCGCTTTTGTCGGTGGATTTACGGGGCATGGTATTGGTCTTGCTTTTCACTGTTCAAGAAAATTAGTCGACAGTCTCTACGGCAGATCAATCCCCCGTTGGTTATCTGCTAAAAGATTTTCTTAGTAAGGAGTTTATATGAATTTTACTTGGCCAGAACTTTTAGATAAATTTAATTCTTGGATGGATGAGGCCAAAAATGCCTATGAAAATTGCTATAAAAAATGCCCAGAATTTTTTTCTAGTGGTGAGATTCTCCCACACGCCTTTAATCTTTCTACCGTAAGTACAGATAATCGCCCTTCTTCTCGAGTCGTTTTAATGAAAGATATTAACCTAGAGGGCCTTTCTTTTTACACAAATTACGATTCTTTAAAAGGATTGGATCTAATAGAAAATACTCAAAGTTCTGCTGTTTTTTTTTGGCCAACTCATTCTCGACAAATACGTATTCGAGGGAATGCCAACAGGGTTACCCGCCAGGAATCTGAGAATTACTGGGGTACTCGTCATAAAATAAGTCAAATCAGTGGCAGTATTTCTCCCCAGGGAAAAGAAATTAAATCTTACCAATGGATTGAAGAAGCTTCTGAAAAATTTAAAATAGAAAATCCCGGGCCAATTTCTTGCCCCAAAAATTGGGGAGGGTACCGAGTCAGTGTTTTAGAAATTGAATTTTGGCAAGGTCATTTTCATCGTTTACATAACAGAGAATTATACAGCAGGCCGAGTATCGCTTCCTTATTTAGAAAAAGCATCTTAGCGCCTTAAAAAATTACGATTGATTTATAAAATGCTCGAAAGCGATGGGATCTAACTTAAAATAATCCCTAAAATAATTGGCCTTGGAAATAAAAATCTCCCGCATTTCACTATAATTTTTACGGGCATCATAACAACTTCTGGCAATAAGATTTCGAATAACAAATTCCCCAAATTGCCCATTGAGAAGTTTAGTAATGGCCTCACCTTTCTCTCCTTCCATATATTTAAGGGCCAAAGCAGTGGCCTCAAAAGTAGAAAGAAAATGGGGCCGGTGCTCTTTCCTTAAAAAATAAGTGGAAAGAGGAGTTTCTGTGATTTTTAAACATTCAATACTTGCAAATTCCCTATTATGAGAATGCATTTTTTTTGCCTGCCTCCAAGTTCCGTCGGGGACAATCAAAGTGATATCAGGATAAAGAGAAAAATCAACTTCATGAATTGGCCTCGCCGATTCCGAAGGATAAAGAAAAAAATATTTGTATTTTGGATCAAGTCCAATTTTCGTTTCTTGATCTTTTTGTCCGTATATCAATAAATCAGAATGGGGCAAAATTTTATGTGCTAAGGTCGCTGTGTTTGTGGTTAAATTTTTTTCACGATGATGCATAATAAATTGCACCTTCGTTTTAGTATCAATTTTTCTTTGCAAATGACAAAAACACAATGCCAAAACAATACGGCAATTAGGACAGCGACGAGAGACAGAATTCACAGAACGTCTTTTACTCATAGATCCTTTTATACTCCGCTCTTTATCCTTTGAAAAACTTTAAACTGTGCTTTTGAAGTGAGCTCGATTTTTTCTATTTCACGAAAGTCAGACGAGTACGATGGAAAATAAGTATCAGCATCACCGAGATAGTCAACTTCCGTGGCCCAAATTTCCCGACAAAGAGGAAGCGCTTGCTTGTATATTTCTCCCCCACCGACAATTAAAAGTTCTGGCAATTTGGCCTTTTTATAATATTCAATCGCCAAGTGAATTGAGGCAAAAGTGGCCACTTCTGGATAGTTCCAATTTTTATTTCTAGTGATCACGACAGTGCTTCGCCCTGGAAGCACTCGTCCAATAGATTCAAAAGTTTTTCGTCCCAACAGTAAAGTTTTTCCCATAGTTATTTTTTTAAACTGCTTCAAATCTTCTGGAATATGCCAAAGCAGTTTATTATTAAATCCGATTTCTAAATTTTTACCGTGAGCGACGACACAAATCATTTTCATAATTAAACCGCAACCACAGCTTTGATATGAGGGTGACTCTGATACTCTGACAATTCAAAATCTTGAAAGGTAAAATCAAATAAATTTTTAATCTCGGGATTTAATGTCATTGTGGGAAGTGGGTAAGGAGCTCTGGCAATTTGCAGATGAGCTTGTTCCAGATGATTTTGATAAAGATGTGCATCCCCTAAGGTATGAACAAAGGTTCCCGCTTTAAGCCCTGTTACTTGCGCCATCATCATAAGAAAAAGTGCATAGGAAGCTATATTAAAAGGGACTCCCAGAAAAATGTCGGCAGACCTTTGATAAAGTTGCAAAGAAAGTTCACCGTTTGCCACATAAAATTGCATAAAAGCGTGGCAGGGAGGCAGCGCCATTTTAGAAATATCAGATACGTTCCAAGCGGAAATAATATGGCGTCTGGAATCGGGATTTGATTTAAGGGAGTGAACAACTTCTGCCACCTGATCGTGAACTTGGCCATCGGCCCCCTTCCAGGACCTCCACTGAGCGCCATAAACCGGCCCTAGATCGCCTTTTTCATCGGCCCATTCATCCCAAATAGAAACTCCATTTTCTTTTAAATATTGAGTATTGCTCTCCCCTTTTAAAAACCACAAAAGTTCATGGATAATAGATTTAGTGTGCACTTTTTTAGTGGTGATCAAGGGAAAACCATTTTTCAAATCAAAGCGCATTTGATGGCCGAAAAAAGATTTAGTCCCTGTACCGGTACGGTCCT
>JAHEZZ010000213.1 GCA_023250815.1 Bdellovibrionales bacterium | reverse complement strand
CGGGGATCCTAATCGTGTTATTGCTCAAATTGTCAGTGGCATAGGTTTTCTAGGTGCTGGTGCCATTATTCATGGCAGGGGTCATGTGGTAGGCCTAACTACTGCTGCAACCATTTGGACGGTGGCGGCGGTTGGAGTTACTATCGGCTCTGGATTTCCTTTTATTGCTACCATGTTTACTTCTACTGTTTTGGTTGTCTTAAATGTACTGGGCCCAATTTCTGGATACTTTGATCTTCGAAAAATTTATTATATTGAGGTTTTGTCTGCGGCTTCGGTAAAAAAATCAGTGAGACAAGTTTTACTCAGTAAATGTGAAGAGATTTTGGATATGAACGAGGCGCAAAGTGGAATTGCCGGTGAATACACTTTGCAAATTTATATAACTGTGAATCCACGAATAATGGTGGATATCCAAAATGAATTGGAAGATCTGATTCGGGTAACCAAAGTTTATGCTCATCGTGCGAGTGGAGAAGAGATTAAAGAATTAGAAGATACGATAAAGCAAATTAAAATTAAAAGTGAAGAGAAAGATAAAGTGGCATGATCCTCAAATTAATTATTTCGGGAAAAGTTCAAGGTGTAGGTTTTAGAAAGAGCGTTTATTCTTTTGTTAAAAATAATAAATTATCGCTTGTTGGTATAGTTCGAAATTTGGTGAGTGGAGAAGTGGAAGTCATCGCCAAAGGATCAGAAACAGTACTTGAAGTGCTTCTTCTATTTTGTCAAAGAGGCCCAAAAGGGTCGCAAGTTGTGACGGTAAAAAAAGAAGAATTAGAAGTTTGGCCAATGGATTTGATAGAGATCAGCGAGTTTGTAATTCATCAATAAAAAATTTAAAAACGCAGACCTAGGGCAAATTTGGCGTTGATAATATTAGTTTTTTGAACATCGCCACCGGAAAATTTTTCGGTAGAGCCAATCGCCTCTCCGACAAATTCAGTGAGCAGACTCCAATTATTATGTAGGTTAGTTAAAAATCCCAATCGCACGACGGGGAAAAGCAAGGAGTAACCAGTGCTCACTGCGGAATCGACCTTGGTATTCGAGTAACCAAAACCGGTACCAACTGCAGCATACATGTTGTTCATGGTTTTACTTATTTTATCAAAATTAAAAGTGATTTCACCAATTAGAAAATAGCGATTAGTGGGTATTATGAGATTGGGAGATTTCAAGATGGCAGTTTCTTGATCGTATCTTCCACCAAATCCCCAGTCGAGTTTTCGGTAGAGATGTTTATTATATATCACTTCCATTTGTTGAGATCTGCGCTCTGGCGTTGCCTCGGCATCGGTTTCAGTTGTTGATTCTTGCATGGTGCGAGCGACGGAATAACGGAGGATCCAATAGGGAGGAGGAATAAAAAGTAAGGCAGTTCTTTTTTCTTCTAAAGTCTCTTTAAGCTCAGGGATTTTATTCCAAACGCTGTCGAGATTATTATTGTAAGTGATAATTTGCCCTTTTTTAAAAGGGATATTGGCCAGTGGCTCCCAGGGTTTCCACAAGGAGTATTCGCGACTGGCCTCCAGGCATTCTCCTACAATGCTAATTTTTTCGGTGGAAAATAAAGCGCGCACTCCGGGAATTATATTTTCTCCTCGGCCCAATCTAAGTACAAAAGATTTTTGGGTGGTGGAAGTGGCCTGCACAACAATTAATTTTTCGATATCCGAAGGGGTTTGCAAGAGAGAATCGTCATTGGCACTGTATTCTTGGGAGTGGGCGAGAGGAAGGCCCGGGCCCATTAAAAAAAATAAACTTAAAAAAAATAAAGGCATATATTGATTTTAGTACATGGACTAGAAATCAGTTTTTCCTAGGAAAAATACTCCAAAGGCCAAAGTTTGGGCGAAAACTGTAAATTAAATTGTGCTCCTTCTCGGAGCTAATTGGTCAAGTTTAAGGCGAAGCAATGGAGCACGCTCTAAAATTCCCAAAAACGACGATTCTCGATTGGAGTTTTAAAAAAATCAGTAACTGAGATATGGATGATATCATTTGATTTAAATTTTTGACTGCTCAGATCTGCGTGTATTTGAATTGCATGTTGAATTTTTAATTTCTTTTTAAAATAAATTAATGCAGATGAAGTTTCTTTTACACTATTTTTAACTTCAATTAAGGCAACTGCTTTTTTATTAATGGCGATTAAAAAATCTACTTCATTTTTGTTCTTGTCTCTCAAATAATGAAGCGAAATTTTTTCACCATAACAATCTTCGATAAAATGAATTCTTTTCAAAAGATTCATTGCCACTAAATTTTCAATTCTAATCCCTTCATTTTTTTCTTCTAAATCCCCCGTGTCTATAAAGTAAAGTTTTGGTGTTTTTGAAATGGAGCGTTTAATATTCAACGAATAAGGTGTAAGCAAATAGATCAGATATAGTTTTTCAAGCATTGTGATCCAGCTCTTGATTGTTTTTGGCGATTTTTCAACGTCTTCTGCTAGATTAGAAAAAGAAATCATGCCGCCAGCATAGTCTTTAAGTAGTTCGGCCAAGAGTTCGAATGACTGCAAGTCTTTTATATTTTCAAGATCACGGATATCTTCTCTCAGCAAAAGCTGCCATCGTTGTGTTCTCCAACGAGCAACTTCAATCTCGTCTTTGGCCAAATAAGGCACAGGAAACGCACCATTTTTTATCATTCGATCAAGGCGTTCTTTATCAGTTAAATTTAAAGGATCTTCATACAAACAAAAAGGATGCATCCTCCATGCGTGATAACGGCCGAGCATAGAATCGCCCGCCTTTTGATAAATTTCCAGTCTGGCGCTTCCAGTTACTAGAATTTTTAAAAACTCATTTTTTGTGTCGAAAATTCCCTTTAAAAAATTTTTCCATAATTTTTTTTTATGAATCTCGTCGAGCACCAAAAATTCAATATCTTGATCCCAAGATTGCTTAGTGATAATTTTTTTGTCTTTAATTTGATCCCAATTCAAATAAAGACTTCTGTGATAATTTTTTGAGATTAATTTTGCAATGGTTGTTTTTCCACATTGTCTCGGGCCAGAGAGCAAAACCATTCTTTTTTTTAGATCATTTTCTATAAATTGATGTAAATATCTCATAGGCCAATTGTGTAGTGTATTCCATAATTGTCAAGACTATTATGGAATACACTACACAATTGGCCTAACTTTATACCCTTCAAGTTCGATTGCTCAAATGGTGAATTGCCTCAATTTTGCGGCAAAAGTTTCCCAAGAGGTGCCGATGAAGAAAAGGCAAAATGAGGCCAAGTATATAAAAACAAAAGAAAAAAAGCTTCCTTTTTAAGGGCCTCTTCCAATCAATGAGAAAATAGCACTTATATAGATTTGAATTCATCTGAAACCTTTCGATAAGTAAAACGAGGTTGTGTATTATGAAAAGAGGGTTTTTAACCCAAATTTTTATCTTTGCATTTATTTTAGTGATCGCTGCTTGCGTTCCGGAAAAAGGCAAAGATAAGGCCAATTGTTTACCGACTGAGGCCTTTAATTCGATTTCCAGGAAATGTTATTCCATTGCCGCTCTTAGCGCTCCTCCTGTGCCCACCACAAGTGCTGCGACAATTAGTGAAGATAGTGGCACCGTTGGCATCAATCTCAGTTATACCGACTCTGAGGCCGATTATGCCACAAGCTGTGCAGTAGTTTCTGCTTCGGCAACTTTAGATGGAAATGGATTGGTGCCTGCGGCCTGTTCATGTACTGGCGGTGTCTGTACTCTTTATCTTAATCCCGATCTCAATTTTAATGGTATTGGGCAAGTGATTTATAATTTATCTGACGACGATGGAACCAGTTTAAACAAAACACTAAAAGTGACTGTCAGTGCGGTGGACGATGCTCCGGTGAATGTCAGTTCAATTCCCGCTTCCGGGTCATCGATTAATGAAGATACTACTCAGACGTTTACCTTTAATTATTCTGATGCGGAAAATGATTTGGCGACTGCTTGCCAAACTGTGCTCACTTCAAATTTACAAACTATCACATCTTGTTCT
>JAHEZZ010000065.1 GCA_023250815.1 Bdellovibrionales bacterium | reverse complement strand
AAGGGAGGCAAAAATCGATGTTCCGGTAATTGCTTTGGCCAAGTCTAAAACCAAATCAGATGCGACTTCAACTATTATTAATAAAAGTGAAGAGAGAATATTTATTGCGGGAAGGGCCAATCCCATCATATTAAAAAATCACAAAGCGCTTTTTAAATTATTAGTGAGCATAAGAGACGAGGCCCATCGTTTTTCACGAAAGCTGCATCACAAGGCAGAGAAAAAAAGATTGCTTAATTTATAATGTGAATAATTTTTTTATTTCCAGCGCCACATTCTGGACACCTGGAAGTTTCTTGCATAATGAGATTTTTGTAATCAGAGAGATGGGAGTGAATCAGTTTTGCTCCACATGTTTTGCATTCTGTAATCTGTTTTTTTACCTCAAGAGTGTCGCCAAAATAATCGGTGTAGTTTTCGAACTTAAAATCGTTTTCAAAAGACATTTGTAACTCCTTGCTTCGGTGCAGGCCAAAATGAAGCAGGCCTTAAAACTAAATATTTTTCGGGTTAGACGAGCTTTCTCTTTACGTCATTTTGATATTTGTAATAAATTGTCCCTAAGATAAATATTTTGCCGATGGCACAGGATGAAAAAGTGAACAATTTTTTTACAGAGGAAATTATGCCTAGATCAAATGGCATCGCCGATAGGAAGCAAGAGGACTCTATTTCTCCTCTGAAAATATTGTTTTTAACTGATAATTCTTCCTATCAAAATGTATTGCAAAGTTCTGAAGATTTTTTTTCTACTGAGGCCAATTGTTTATTTTTAAAAATGATTCAGGCGATGGGACTTTCGCAAAATGATTATTCTGTGGCACTTATTAACTCTTCCAAAGACTGGAAAAGCTTATTAGTGAATAGTTGCCCACAAATTGTTGCACTTCTTGGTGCCAGTACTACTTTGGCAATTTTAGAAGGGGAAAAACTTTCGAAGGTAAGAGGGCAAATTATTCCCAAAACATTTTATGTTCAGGATAAAACTCATCAGACTAAAGTAGTCTCCTTGTTCCATCCGGACTTTTTACTGATTAATCCGGCGATGAAAAGAACTGCATGGATTGATTTACAATTAATTATGAAATTAATACTCAACTAAACAAATTGCTCAACTTTGATTCGATCTTCAATTTGAAACTATTGCTAAATCAGAATAAAATAACCTTGGGCAGGCCTCACCACTAAACAGGATGTTGAGTTGGTTGAAATGGAATTTAAGAAGAAAAAATTAGCGTGTTATTTATCTTTTATTTTACTGTGCTACTGTCAGAAATCTAATTCAGATATAAATCCATATCAAAATGTTTACGGAGTTAATTTAGCACCGGCGCAAAAAGTCGGGCGAATGCCTTCCGTTTATTCCTCAGACGGCCCGCTTATAAAAGTGAGATTGGCCAAAAATTTGCCTTTTGCAACGATAAGCGGACGAGATATCGATCGAAATATTTATCCCTCAAAAGATGCTAAAAAATTTTATGGAGATAAATCGGTTCGTTTTAATTGTTTATTGGCAAACCCTAATCTCGCCAAAAAAGAGGGCCATATTTTATTGGCGTCACTCAATAGCGCTAGTGGGTTACTTGATTTTGATGTAAAAAAATTTTCTGGGAAAATACATATTTTAGCAGACACAGAGGGAAAAGGTTGCGATGTTGTTAATGAAACAAGTATGGAACAGTACCTCAGCACTGTACTATCTAAAGAAATGAACGCCACTTGGCCTATCGAAGTATTAAAAGCGCAAGCAGTAGCGGCAAGATCTTATGGTGTAAATAAAATTGAGACAACAAATATGCTTAAGGTTATAGGAAAGAATAAATTTTTTGATTTAGAAAGTTCTGAAAAAGACCAAGTTTCTGGGCAGGTGGGGGATTCGACCCTTAAAACTTTGCAAGCGACTAATGATACTAAAGGCGAAGTGCTATTCGATAGCACTGGGAAGCTTGGGCCAATTTTTTATCATGCTAAGTGTGGTGGAAAAACAATTCTTCCGAGCGAAGTATGGGACAATCATGTCGTTGGTTATAAAGCAGTAGAATGTCCTTATTGCTACAATAAGGGGCCTAGAAAATGGGAACTTCATTTGTCTTTGCTTCGAATGAGATCTTTTTTAAAATGGTATTTGATTAAAAATGGCAAAAGTTTTTTGGCAGAGAATCTAAATAATAAAAAAATAATTATTGCCCCAGATAAACATTCAACTAATCGATTAATAATATATCTTGGCCAGGATGCCCTCATTTTAACGAAGCCAATTTTAAGAAAGTATTTTGGGAGAGTTGAATTGCCATCAAATAATTTTGTGATTTATCCTGTTGGTAATAATTTTGTTTTTTTGGGGGACGGACTAGGGCATGGTGTGGGCCTATGCCAATTGGGGGCACTAGAATTGGCCAATCGTGGGTTGAATTATCGTCAAATATTGGCCTATTATTTTCCCACTCATGTCATCAAAAAAATTTATTAAGATGAAATATATTATTTTATTCATATTTTTAAATCTGGTGTCAATGGCGGCAACTGCTTTTACAGTGCTAATTGATCCTGGACATGGAGGGGATGATACTGGGGCAAAAAGTAAAATGACTGGTTCAGAGAAACAAATTTTAGAAAAAGATTTGGCCTTGAGTATTTCAAAAAAGGTTTATGATAAGTTAAAACCCTTCCATTCGGTTTATCTCACTCGCAGTATTGATAGAAATGTGACTCTTAAAGAACGTTCAGAGCTGGCGGAAAAAATTAAAGCAGATATTTTTGTTTCAATACATCTGAATTCCGCTCCCAGTAAGGATTCTAATGGGGTGGAGATTTATTATCTCGATAATCATAATGATGTGGCGGTAAAAAAAGTAGAGAATTTAGAAAACATAATTGTGGCAGGTGAAGAACAACAGATAAACCATATTTTAACTGACCTTATTATTCAACAAACTGTTGATCAATCTAAGCTTCTGGCGAGTTCTCTAGATACAAGTATAAAAAAAGGAGTAGTCATTAAACACAAAATGAAAAATCGAGGAGTGCGGCCGGGACTTTTTTATGTTCTTGCTTTGGCCAAACGTCCGGGCGTTTTAATTGAGGTTGGGTTTATTTCAAATCAAGAGGAGCTTAAAAAACTTCAAACAGAATCGTTTCAGACTGATATGAGCAATGCTATTGTCGAAGGAATTTTGAAGTTTTCCAGGGCGCAAAAAAAACCTAAAGTCTCTCTTTTTTAAGAGAAAAGAGATTAGGGGTAACCGCCGCCAGTATAGCCACCACTATAGCCGCTGCCACCGGAGTACATGCCACCAGACGAACATCCTGCGATTGTGAAGGTTGTCCATACTTGCTGGGGTGGCAAAGTGTAGCCGCCTGCCATTTGTACTGCTGTTGCCACCATCACAGTATCTTGTGCTGATAAAATATCACCCCAACCGCAGCTTGGGTTTTCAGCGAGAGTAATTCCTTTTGGAGCTTGAAATCCGTTGAGTGGTCTTTGATCACTGACCAATCCGTTTCCATATGAACACATAGAGATGGTTACGTTCCAACCCAGTAGTTGGCTTCCGCCATCTGTAACTTTTGATATAATCATAAGATCATTCCATTGGCTTTTTCCAACAAATATGGCCCCCACTTGCCCGCCCACATTGCCTTGATTAAATGGGCCCATAATGGTGGTTCGACTATTGTTATAAACACCCGCAGAAAATGTATAATCAGTTTGCAGTCGTGGCCCGCTCATACAAGGGTACATTTGTTTTACTTGTTGAACCTGTGGACTGTAATAGGAGCTAAATCCGGGGCCAACACCACCAGGAGATACTCCGCGAACGCCATTGCTGTCTGGCAGAGTTTGCGAATTAACTTTATTGTTTTTTTGAACACCACAAGAGGTGAAAGTTGCAAGTATTAGACTGGCAATCACCCAAGACCCAATTTTTTTATCCAGTTTTACCATTCCTAATTTCTTCATATTCCGCCCTTTGTTTCAAAACGATTTATACTTTACTTTTGTCATTTTACCTGCAGAATTTATGCCAATTTACAACCGCCCTATCATTGTAGCATGTGTCTTATAACTTCAAATGGTTACTCTATAACTAGGCAAGCTCTTCTTCTTAATCTAGCAAATACTGAAATTTATTGTGTCGAAAGTTTTGACACTGCTTAAAGATTAGGCCCATTCGCCGATAGGCTTTAAAAGGTGAAAAAATGAGTCAATTGAAAGAAATAGTTAAGTCTAAAATTCGAAATTTAATTCATGTGTGGGGCATTTTTATAAAACCACTTAAAGACGATGAAGTGCAATTTCGTTTAATGACCACATTTAAAATTTCAGTTATTCCCTTTATTACTATGGGAGTTTTGGCCTTTTATTTGGGAAACGTGCTCAAGATGAATTTGATTTTTTTTGAAGCTAACGGTTTTTCTCAATTGGCAGAATTAAGAGGAGCTTATTATGACTATATAACGTCCACTCTTTTTGATATCATTCCTTATATTGCGGGCATGTTTGTTTTAATCGTTTTTTTGGGTTTATATTTATCAGATATGATTCTTCGCCCATTTAGAATTATTGGTGATTACTGCGAGAAAAAGGCCAACAATGAAGAGATTGAATATGACCCGGAATTTTTCTCTGATTTAAAATTGCTGATGGGTTTTACTGAACTTTTTTTTAATGTGATGTCTTCTTCGTTAAAGGTCGGAAAATTTCTTCCGGTAGCGGTTCCTAATAAATTTAGTAAAATTCATAAACCAGTTTTTGAGCAAATTTTCTTTATACAATTCACTTTTTTTTTGGTGATTACATCTATCGGACTTGCTTTGGCCATTTATGCTCTGACTGCTGATGTCTACGATCATATGATCAAACTTTCTATTGAAACTATAAAATCAAATAAATCGACTCTTTATTTTTTAAAATTTCAAGCGGACTTAATTCAAGAGGTCGCTTATACGGTGATGGCCGCCCACTGTATGGCCTATTTTATATTGGCCTTTCATCTTTATAATAAAGTTGCCACCCCCGCCTTTGGAATTTTTGCGACAATGCGTGCTTTTATGAAGGGCAATCATTCTTCTCGAGTTCACTTAATTGGCTTTAATTATGTCCGGCCTCAAAGTCGAAAAATAAACAACTACCTTGATCAACTACAAGTTTTCTTTTTAGAATCTCAGCATGAGAAAAAAAAACAAGTTCATAGCATAAACAAAAGCATGAAGAACGGTTCTTGAAATCGAAGCAATCGTTCTGTATTCTAATTTCTGTACATCTTTCTTGTCGATAACAAAGGATACAAAATGCGCGCAAAGTTTTTTGCTTTTTCTCCAATTTTCCTAACCCAGTTGCTAGTTATAGTTTTTTTAACTGGCTGTATGTCTGAGTCACAGCTCAAAGATAAAATGATTAAGATTTTAAAAGAAAATCCGGAAGTGCTTACCAAGGCGATTGAAGAACATCCGGTGGAATTTGTCGATGCTCTTCAAACGGCGGTAAAGGGCGCCCAGGGAGCGATAGCTAAAAAACGTGAAGATGAGGAGAAAAAGAAATTAGAAGAGACTTTTGATAAGCCACTTGTTCCAGTTATTCGAGCTGATGAATCGATTAGAGGTAAAAAAGATGCGCCTCTACTCTTGGTTGAATATTCCGACTTCGAATGCCCATTTTGCTCTAGAGGCTATACTACTGTTATGGACTTGATGAAAAAATATGGCGATAAAATTGCTTTTGTCTATAAACATTTACCTCTCGATTTTCACCCCAATGCTTTGCCCGCTGCTAAGTACTATGAGGCGATCAGACTTCAATCTTCCGATAAGGCCTTTAAGTTTCACGATGAAATTTTTCAAAATCAGACAAAAGTTAAAAATGGCGAAGCTTTTTTAAAGGCCTCAGCTAAAAAAGTTGGCGCTGATATGACTAAATTAGCAGCAGACCTGGGCTCAAAAGCCATTGAAGAAAGAATTAATCAAGATCGGGAAGAGGCGGCGAAATTTGGCATGCAAGGTACTCCTGGATTTTTGATAAATGGTGTACCAGTTAAAGGTGCCTATCCTGCTGATCACTTTGCTGACATCATTGCCGAATTACAAAAAAGAGGGAAAGTTCACCTCTAGATTAGGGCGTTTAAATTTTTTATTTTTAGTAAGGCCTTCAGAAATGAAGGCCTTTTTTTTTAAGTGTGCTATATTACTAATATGGATGAAGTTACTTACAGCAATATATTTAGTAAAAATAAAAAGAAAATGGTCGCTCCAGCTTTGGATTCAAAGGCGGAAGATAATTCTTTGCTTTCTGATTTTGATTTCAAAGATCGCCTTTTTCCTGACAAAATTAGAACTATGTTTATCAATGAACTAAAATTAATTCTTAAATTTAATAATCTTACTGAAATGGTCGAAGCACTTTTTCAGTTTCAGTCAAAGCTAGAGGAGCTGTCTAAGAAGCTTGCTCCCGAAGAAGAGATTCCTAGTCTCAATCCATTTTATACACATTTGGCGCCGCTGCTTATGCGTACTTTCTCTGATTATTTTTCGCAAAAAGAATCAGAGCGTACGTCGTTAGAAAATTCGGCATTAGAGTCAATTAGAGTTGCGATTGAAGAAGAAATTTATCTTCAAGGTCGAAAATATGGCGACAGTGTGGCCAGCACTTTCAACTCCTAAAAAGAAAACTTAAAATCCGAGGAAAAAAGTATTGTCATTTAATTAAAATTGTTTAAACATTTTAAGTTGCAATATTAACTTTATTTTGGAGCTAGAATGAACAGAAAAGAATTGATTGAAACAGTCTTAAAAGAAAAAGAAATTGCTCATCTTACTAAAAAAGATGCAGATGCGTGTTTAAACGCTGTTCTTGATACAATCAAGAAAACAATTAAAAAAGGCGACGATGTTTCTCTCGTTGGTTTTGGAACATTCTGCAAAGTAAAACGAGCAGCAAGAATGGGTGTCAATCCATCAACTGGTGAAAAAATTAAAATCAAGGCAAAAACTTTGCCAAAATTTCGTCCAGGAAAAGCTTGGAAAGAAATGATGTAATAAGACGAAAGCTTTAGTGATGATAAAAAGGGCCCTCTTATTGAGGGCCCTTTTTATCTAGGTGTCGGCATATTGACACCATCCTACTTAGAAGGGGTAACATTTTCCCGTTTAGAGTGCCTTCCTTGAAGCCTTTTTCTCCCCTGTGTATAATTTTTGACAGGGGCCATAAATGGGCCTCTTTATCCAGGGATGGTTTATATGGCCGAAGCAAAAGAAGAGATACCTAGTAGTAACGAATTTAAAGGCGCTAAGGTTGCTGAAAAAAATCCTCTCCTCTTAATTTTTATGATCGTGCAAACTGCATTGATCCTAGTGATTGGGGCAATGCAATTTACTTCTCATCAAAAAATAGCTCAAGAGCAAACGATTAAAGATGTGGTTCAGGCCGAGATGTTAGCGCAAACAGAGGGTGCCGTAGAGGCGAAAAAAGATGCAGCGAAAGTAAATGATCCAGATGGAATTAATTTTCCTCTTGAGCCGATTACTGTCAACCTAGCACAAACTGATGGCCCAAGAAGATTTGTGCGATTTAACGCTGTTTTAAAATTTTCCAAAGATTCTAAAGAGGAAGAATTTAAAGCAAGATCAGCACAGATTAAGGACACTATTATCACACTTCTCAATGCAAAACGTCCCCAAGATTTATTAACCATAGAGGGAAAGAATTTTTTAAAAGAAGAAATAAAATCTTCTATCAACTCATTTATGATTGATGGAAGTGTGATTGATATTTTTTATGTCGGTTTTCAAATTAATTAGGGTTTAGAGTTAAATCACAGGACGTGATTTAAAATATCCCAGGAGGGGATGAAATGGCCCAGGTACTAAGTCAAGATGAAGTAGATGCATTATTAAACGCAGTTAACGATGGCGACGCTGGCCCGAGTGGTGAAGGTGGTGGTAGTGATGCCGAAGGTAATGCCGTCCCAGATGAGAGTGATGATAATATACAATCGTATGATCTTACAAACCAAGATCGAGTTATTCGTGGAAGAATGCCGATCTTGGAAATTATTTACGAAAGATTTATTCGTTCCTTTCGCGTTTCTCTTTCAAATAGTTTAAGAAAAATTTCATCAATTTCTATGATTTCAACTGATCTTTTGAAATTTGGTGAATTTGTGAACACTCTTCCTATCCCTTCATGCATGTGCATTATGCGTTTTAATGAATTAAGAGGGCCGGTTCTTTTAGTTTTTGAATCAAAACTTGCATACGCTATCATCGACGCTTATTTTGGTGGAACTGACCGTCCTTTCACCAAAATTGAAGGAAAAGAATTTACTCAAATTGAATTATCTTTCATGAAGAAAGTTATGGATATGGCCATTTCCGATTTGGAAGAAGCTTGGGCCCCCGTTCATCGTATTGATGCTCAATATTTAAGAACCGAAATTAACCCTCAATTTGTCGGAGTGGTTCCGCCTTCTGACGTTATTATTGCCACTACTTTAGAAGTAGAGTTCGATTCAGCGTCTGGAACTATTATGATTGTGGTTCCCTACTCGACGATTGAGCCAATTAAACAAAAACTTTCATCCAGTTTTCAAACTGACAACGAAATGGCGGATAGCATTTGGACTCAGGCAATTAATACTCATATCCGGGGTTGTAGTGCCACCATCGTGGTTGAACTTGGCCAGGCAGAAATGACGATTGGAGATTTAGTCACACTAGAGAGTGGAGATATTATTCCTCTCTCACAAGAAGCTGCAGGAGAAGTTGCCATCGCAATAGAAGGTGTTGAAAAAATGAAAGGACTTATTGGTGTGTATAAAGGCAATAGAGCAATTCAAATAACCAAATTAACTAATTTTATTAAAGCAACAACATAGTGAGGGGAATATGGAAAAGCAAACTAGAATGAATGATGATGTGGACAATATTAAAGTAGAGCAGCTGGCGGATGATCTTAAGGTCGGTGATGATTCTCTTAATAAATTAAAAGTTCAAAATTTAGATTTTATTTTGGATATCCCTCTTAAAGTTAGTGTGGAGTTAGGAAGAACAACTGTTGTGATTAAAGATTTGTTGCAATTAGGACAAGGTTCAGTTTTAGAATTGGACAAGTTGGCCGGTGAGCCGCTTGAAATTTTAGTGAATGGAAAACTAGTGGCAAAAGGTGAGGTTGTCGTTGTTAATGAGAAATTTGGGATTAGATTAACTGATATTATTAGTCCAATTGAAAGAATTGAAAGTCTTAAATAATGGGGATTTTTATGAGCAGTTTTAGAAAGATTCAACTTAGTTATTTTCTTTTAACCCTTTTTTCCGGCAATGCTTGGACTAAGGCAAAAGTAAATGATGTTGCATTTGAAGCAAAAAAGAAATTTGTTATTTACTACGGCGGCACTTTGAAATCTCAACCTGAGGTGGAAATCAAAGATCGAGTGATTCAAGTTGTGATGAAAGACACAACTATTTGGCCTAAGATTGATAAAAATATTGATTTAGGAAATGGCAACAAGGGAACTCTAAGCGCTTATCAGTTTGATAATGAGACGGTGAGAGTAAGAATGACTTACAATGCTTCGGCAAAAATAAATGCTGGAGATACTAATACCGTTATGGAAGACGGAAAAATTACAGTTGAAGTACCTGTTACCTATGAAAAAATCGACGTAAAAAATAACGCCAGTGATTCATTCCTCACAAAAATTAATGATGTTGTAAGCGAGCAAAGGTCTTTGACTCCGGTTAAAGAGAGTGAAGTGGAGAGTTTTTTATTGAAAAATGAAAAAAAAATAACTCCTGATTCAAAAGTAACTCAAGTTAAAAATAGCAAACAAGGATTTAATTTTACTCCCTATGTTTTAAAATTTTTGGCATTTATTGGAATTTTACTTTCACTGCTTTATTTCTTTATGAGTATTTTTAAAAAAGGTTTTGGTCAAAAAAACAAGCTTGGGATTTTGGCATCCGCCGATTCTTTGGTCGTTTTAAAAACGACTTATATTGCACCCAAAAAATCATTACTTATGGTGCGTGCACATAATCAGGTTTTTTTAATTTCTTCTTCAGAGGCGGGTATTCAATTTCTTGCGGAAATAAAAGATACCACTGGAGTTATAAAAAATGGTGAAAAAGAATTAAGCGGAACAAATTTTGATTCAGGGTTAATTGATGCAGAAGTCGAAGAAAAAACTTTTAAAGTTAAAAAAGATATTACTCAAAGTTCTCCATTATCCCAAGAGGGCATAATGGGGTTTTCTGAATCAACTTTAAAAAGTGATTTGACCGCTGGGATAAAAAATTTGGCCGGTCAAATAAAGGAAAGTGTAAAACTTAGCGACCAAGTCAGAAGTAAAGTAAAAAACTTACGCTCTTTGCAGTAGGGGATAGAATGTTGAAATGTCTAAAAATTATCGCCAGTATTTCATTTGTTTTTTTTGCCGGAAGCGCTTTTTGCCAGGGCCCTAATTCTGTCGCTCTCCCTGGTCTCAGTGTGAATTTTGGTCAGGGTGTAGATTTGGTTGATACTTTAAAAATTTTAGCACTTTTTACGATCATCACTCTTTCTCCCGCAATCTTAATTCTTTGCACCAGCTTTACTCGAATTATCGTAGTGCTGGCCTTTTTAAGGCAGGCCCTTGGTACACAAAATATGCCTCCGAATCAACTTTTGGTTGGCCTGGCATTGTTCCTCACCATGTTTGTTATGCAGCCAACCGGGAGGGCCATTTATGATCAAAGCATTGATCCTTATTTAAAAAAACAAATTACAACTCAAGATGCGCTCAAGGGAATTGAAACAAATTTGCGCCTTTTTATGGGCAAGCAAATTAGAAAAGCTGACATTGCACTTTTTTATGATGTTACGAATACCACTTATCCAGCAACGATTAATGATGTCCCGACACATTTTATGATTCCGGCCTTTATTTTATCTGAGCTTAAGACTTCATTTCAGATTGGTTTTTTGCTGTATATTCCTTTTTTAATTTTGGATATGGTGGTGGCCTCAATTCTTATGGCAATGGGTATGATGATGTTGCCGCCGGTGGTGGTTTCTCTCCCCTTCAAATTGCTTCTTTTTGTTTTGGTTGATGGTTGGCAATTGGTGACGGGTTCAATTTTGCGTTCGTTCAATTAGGAGGTCTCATGGAATTTGATCAAATTTTAGATCTCACACATAATGCGGTAAAAGTAGGCCTCATGATTTCTTCTCCGATGCTTTTAGGAGCATTAATCGTCGGTATTTTGATTTCAATTTTTCAGGCGGTCACTCAAATTAACGAGCAAACTTTAACTTTCATTCCTAAGATTTTAGTAATCGTTGCTTCGTTAGTTATTTTTGCTCCATGGATGTCGGATACGTTAACTACTTTTACTCGGGAGCTTATTATAAATATTCCCAATATGGTGAATGGAAGATGATACAGGTACGTATTACTGATCTTAATTTATTTATCGCATTTTGGCTGGTTTTTGTCAGGTGGCAGACAATTATTATGATGTTTCCTATGTTTGATGGTGACTTTGTTCCAATGCCTGCCAAAATTTTATCAGCGCTTTTGATCTCGTATAGTTTTTTTCCAAGCGTGGCCCCTTTTGTTCAGCATGATCTTATGAAATACGGAGTTGATAGTTTTTGGTATCTCACTATTATTAATATTTTGATCGGTTTGATCATTGGGTTTTTGGTTAAATCAATTATGGAAATTTTTGTTTCCGCTGGAGCGATGATTACTCAGCAAATGGGTTTTACTTCGTTACGCTATTTTGATCCTTCCAGTACTGAAACAGTTGGTCTATTTGAGCAGATTATTAAATGGTCGATGTTAATGATTATTATTTCTTCTGGTGCACTTATTCCAATGTTTAAGGGCGTACAAGGAACTTTTTCTAATATCTCTTTGACAAATATAGATCGATTTTTGTCTTCTCCAGAATTTTATTTATCATTTTTTAAATCGGCCTTTTTGTCGGCGCTTTCACTTTCAGCGCCGCTTATTTATACCAACATGCTTTTGACCGCAGTACTAGGGATTCTCGCTAGGACAGTACCACAGCTTAATGTTTTGATGGTCAGTTTTATTGTAAATATCGGGGTTGGTATGATGGTTTTTTTGGCAACCTCAGATGAGTTTTTTATTGTCGCCAACGATGTTTATAATAAACATTTGGCCGATTGGTTTTTATTTGTAACCACAAGGTGATCGATGGCCGATGAAATGGACGACGCTGACAAAACGGAAGACCCTTCCACTTATCGAGTAGAAGAGTTTCGAAGACGCGGAGAAGTTGCTTCTTCTAAAGAGTTAACCAGTATTTTGGTTCTTTTTGCTGCGCTTTTGATTACAGGACTTTCTTTGATGTACATTTTTGAGACATTTACTGACTATGTTGAGTGGTTATACACCTTAGATTTTGCCAACGCTTATACTGAAAAAATGCTGAAGATGATTACCTTGAAAACGGTAACTGTCCTAGGAAAAGCAACCGCCCCTTCTTTTCTTGGGTTAGCAGGCATTGGCATTTTGGTCAATGTTGCACAGATTGGATTTTTATTTGCACCTGATGTTTTAGAATTAAATTTCGAGCGGATTAATCCTATCTCGGGACTTGGAAAATTATTTACATTTCGAGCGGTGCTCGAGGCGATTAAGGGCATTTTTAAATTTACGATCGTTTTGATTATTGTCTATTTTTTTATGAAGAAAAATATTTCTTCATATAGCGGTCTTTTGCACATGAGTTTTCAGCAGGCATTTGTAGTGGGAAAAGATTTAATTATGAATCTTAGTTACTCAATCGTCTGCGGCCTTGCCCTGGTTGCCTTGGGAGATTTTGCCTACCAAAAGCTTTCTTACAAAAAGAAATTGATGTTAAGTAAAGAAGAAGCAAAAAGAGAGCATAAAGAACACGAAGGTAATCCTGAAATTAAGCAAAGAATTAAAACTATTCAAAGACAAATGATCCAAAAAAGGATGATGAGTAAAGTTCCTAAGGCCGACGTTATTGTCACTAACCCCACTCATTTAAGCATTGCTTTGAAATACGATCAAAACAATATGGTTTCTCCTGAGGTGGTGGCGAAGGGGGCCGATCATCTTGCTATGAAAATCAGAGAAATTGCCAAAGAAAATAATATACCAATTGTAGAAAACGTCATGCTCGCACGTAATCTGTATAAAAATGTGAAGATAGGAGGGACTATTCCTCGCACTCTTTATAAAGCAGTGGCAGAGGTATTGGCATTTGTTTACAAATTAAAGAAAAAAGAAAAAGCACTTGGTAGCAATGAAGTTAGATTTTGAGGTCTATGCCCGATGCGGGTGTGCCACTCTTAATACTGAGTTTTACGATAGGGAAAACTCAAAGGTGATGATTATAATATGAATGATTTTTTTAAAAAAATGAAAATTTTCACTTCTGGCTCTGATGTCGCTATTGCCGTTGCTTTACTTCTAACTTTAACGGTAATGATTG
>JAHEZZ010000212.1 GCA_023250815.1 Bdellovibrionales bacterium | reverse complement strand
GTACTATTACCATGGGACAAAAAACATTGGTTGCACTGAGCATCGCCGTCAGTTTTACGGTTATGTCTTTGCCATTTACATTGGCAACGGCCTGTGGTGCTTGATAGCAGAGATTGGGAAGATAACCTGTGACTACAACTTCCACATTATCGTTGGAATCAAAGCCTTTTGGGGCATAAATATCCAATGTTTTAAGTTCCACAAGTAGCGGTCTTGCTCCCTCTGCATGCAGTCCATGACCTATCAGAAGTGCAAAACTACTTAAAATGAATGACACCGCCCAAAATCGTTTTATTTTTCTCATAACCTTCCCTCCCTTATATTTTTTTTAAATGTACTTGTGTATCTTCTTCAAATTGCATAAATTTGTTGAGAATAGTTAACAGATAAAAATATGATTTTTCTCATCAATAAATGTTACGAAGGTGGGTTGTATGTCAAATCAAGTTCAAAAAA
Source organism: Bdellovibrionales bacterium (assembly GCA_023250815.1). Lineage (GTDB taxonomy): Bacteria > Bdellovibrionota > Bacteriovoracia > Bacteriovoracales > Bacteriovoracaceae > JAHEZZ01. The sequence continues at coordinate 3,572 of JAHEZZ010000212.1, read as the reverse complement.
ACTCTGAAAAGCCGCATTGTGAGACCTGTGCTTCTCGTTCATTAGGAGTCTTTTGCGATTTGGAAAATGCCGAAGTGGCCTCCCTAGATCTTCAAAAAATTTCTAACAAATATAAAAAAGGTCAAACTCTTTTTTATCAAGGGAATCCGCCTTTCGGTATCTTTTGTATTTCTCATGGCAAGATTAAAATTTCCCATGTGGGCCTTGATGGAAAAGAATCAATTTTAAGAATTGTTTCAGATGGAGATATTCTGGGCCATCGCAGCCTCTTTAGCGAGGAAAATTACTCGGCGACCGCTACTGTTTTGGAAGATAGTACGGTTTGTTTTATAGATAAGAAATTTATTTTAAAAGCAATTAAGGATTATCCGTCAATTGCCGTAAATTTAATCACCAAATTAAGTAAAGATATGGGATCGGCGGAAAACCGTATTTCTTCAATGTCACAAAAAAATGTTCGAGAACGTTTAGCGGAACTTATTTTGGGGTTGAGGGAGTCATTTAGCAAGAAAGATAAAGATGGTCGAGAAGTGCTGGATATCAAATTATCAAGGGAAGAAATGGCGTCAATGATTGGAGTTGCAAACGAAACTCTTATTCGTTTTATGTCTGAATTTAAGGATGATGGCCTTATTGAGCAAGAGGGCAAAACCATTATTATTGGTGATGTTGAAAAATTAAAAGAAACCGCCAACCTTTTATATTAAGAAAAATTATTAAATTAACTGATTTATATTCTGTTGTCTTGTGGTGAGATTTTGTAAAATGACAGGGATTGGTTCAATTTATGAAAAAATTAAACGACATACAAATTAGAAAATTGAGAAATGGTGATATTGTCCCGGGCGAGAGGACCTATGGAAGAGACGCTGTCCTGTATTACGAGGGGCATACACCCCATGCTTGCTACTTACTTCTTAAGGGTGAAATTGTTCTTTCTAAAAAAAATAAAGTTAGAGAAATAGTTACAGCTGGCCATATTGTAGGTTTTAATAATTTTTCAGATCAGGGGCCTTCAGAATTTACCGCTACAATTAAAGGTAATTCATCAGTTTTTATTATCGATAAAAGCACTTTTTTTGAACTACAAGAAAGTCCTGATTTTGAATTAAAAAAAATTGTCTCTTAAAAGAGTTGGCAGTTTTTAAAATTGTCATTAATTTGTTTTTTTAATTTCAATTCTTGTAAATTCAGTAATGCACTTGCCCTTTGATAAATTTCTAAAATTGAGTAGTACCCATCGTCACTTTCTAGGAGTATTTTTTCAAGTGGAATATATTTTATGTTGTCTACGATCTTACTGTTTTTTTGAAATAAATTTTGTCCAAGAGAGAAGTAAGAGTTGAATTTGAGCAATTGATTTATTTCAAATCGATTGCCATTAAAGTTGTGAAAAAAAACACTATTTTTAAAATGAACTTGTTTGAGGCATTTTAATATCTCATTATGGGCCTTGACAGCGTGAAAAACCACTCCTTTATTTAATTCTTTGGATAGTTCTAGATGTCTGACAAGCCATAAATATTGTTTTTCAACTTGGGAGGTATTTTTTTTGCTTTTAAAATCAAGCCCGGTCTCTCCAATAAAGAGGCAGTTTTTATTTTCAGCATTTGCCCTTAGTCCCTCAAATATTATTTCCAGCATTTCATTTGAAAGATCATGTGTAAAATTCCAAGGATGAATTCCTATGGTAAAATAATCATCTTTATCAATTTCTACCATTCCATAGCGTGAACAGGCATCCAAAGAATAAATAGGCAAAATATTTTCTTTGTCTGGTGTTGGGATTTTTTTATGACAATGAAAATCGATATATTTATATTCCAAATGCTGGCCTTAAATTTGGGCCTTTTTGGCCAGATGGTTTATTATATAGGCAGAGGCAGCAAAAGCAAAAGTTCCGGTGATAAAACTAGCACTGCCCAGGCCACTTTCACAATCAAGGCGTAGATTTGCTCCCTTTTCTTTTTGCTGACAAACTTCACCTTCCTTCGTGGGGTATAGGCAAAGCTCTTCTGAATAAACACATGGGATGTCAAAAGTTGATTTTTTTCCTTTGGGAAAATTAAAATCTCTTCTTAGTTTTTTTCGAAGGCGCATGAGAAGCATATCTTCACGGCTCTTTCCAAGATCACATACTTTTATCAAGGAGGGATCTTTTTTTCCAGCGGCGCCGCCTAAGGTAATGACATTTAGGTTGCGTTTTTTGCACTCACTGATTAGAACGCATTTATTTTTTAAGGTATCAATGGCATCAACAACAAAGTCATAATCTTTTGTTATAATTTTTTGACAATTATCTTGATTAAAAAATATTTGAAATTCTTGCGATTTGATGTCAGGATTGATGTCTTTTAATCTCGCTTTCATTACTGAAACCTTGCTTTTTCCCACTGTTGAATAAAGGGCCAATATCTGTCTGTTGATATTACTTACACAAACTTCATCGGGGTCAACTAAGTCAATGTTAATAATTCCTGATCTGGCGAGGGCCTCTGCTAACCAGGAACCTACACCCCCAATCCCTACGATAAGTATTTTAGCATTTTGAATAGTGGTAAAGGCCTTATTTCCATAAAGACGTTTTAGTGCGTGAAATGCCAACTGATTATCCTGTAAATTTTCCATTTTATACTCATCACATTTGAGCTTTCCGGTACGGAAAACTCAGTATTTAAGAGTGGGATACCCGCAGCGCTTTGTTTGAAAAGGAAAGTGCGAAGGGTATAAAATCTAATTTGCCAATTTATATTAGGCCCTGTCAACGATTGTGAGGTCGCAGATTTCAAGTTTTTAAGACTTCGATTGCCAATAATCTAAAACTTCCTAATAATATCCTGACTTGATCTCAATAAATTTGACGGTATTGTCTTCGTTACAAGACGATTAACAAGGTTTTTCTCTTTAAGGAGTAATTTATGATGCAAAAAAAATTTCTATCTTTTTTAGTTATTGGTCTCTTTAGTTCTGCACTCGTGAAGGCAGAGGTTCCAGTTGTTAAGGTGGATGGTTCAAGTACTGTTTTTCCTATCACTGAAGCAGTCGCTGAAGAGTTTCAAAATTCAACTCAAGGAAAAGTCAGAGTGACTGTTGGGATTTCTGGCACAGGTGGAGGCTTTAAGAAATTTTGTCGTGGGGAAACTGACGTGCAAGATGCTTCTAGGCCAATACTCAAAGCTGAAATTGAAGAATGCGCCAAAAATAATATTCAATATATTGAACTTCCAGTGGCCTTTGATGCCATTACAATTGTTGTCAATAATAAAAATACTTGGGTAAAAGAATTATCGATAGAGGATATGAAAAAAATGTGGTCACCTGAATCACAGGGGAAAGTTTTAAAATGGAAGGATATTAATTCGGCATGGCCAGATAAAGGGCTTAAACTTTTTGGTGCAGGATCTGACTCTGGCACCTTTGATTATTTTACTGAAGCGATTAATGGCAAATCAAAAGCTAGTCGTGGGGATTATACAGGGAGTGAGGATGATAATACTCTAGTAGTAGGAGTGAGCACAGATGAAGGTGCATTAGGGTATATTCCTTATGCTTACTATGAGGCAAATAAAGCA
>JAHEZZ010000211.1 GCA_023250815.1 Bdellovibrionales bacterium | reverse complement strand
TCAGGATTAATCTTGCAATATCCAGAACAGCATTCCCAGTCGGCAGCACATTTATCGGCCGCTTCGGCCATGCAAGGGCGAAGACCTGGATTTGGGGAAGCCGGTTTTCCACATCTCATTTCGGTATCTCTGGGATATTTATCATTTTGATCTTTGGTGGCCTCACATACAAGATCATCTTTTTGACCTGGGATACCGCTGCAGAGTTCCCCTTCTTTTGCTTTAGGTGGGGCCGCTGGCTGCCCCAAACTATTTTGAGAGAAGGCGCAAAAAAGAATAATTAAAAAAGCAAAGTGTGCTGTTTTCATGGGGCCTCATAAAGAAAATTGGTCTCTTCAGTAAATTATAAGTAATTTATCTTTGGTATTCAAATTTATACTGATCTTATTGGATTATTAATTAATTATTTTAAGGGGATTGAGGGACGGAGATGAAGAGTTCTAAGCTAAATCTATGCCCATTTTTAGTGGCATTGGTGTTATTGAAAAAGAAGAGACATGGCCTCGGAGTCATAGCTAAATTCACTGTCTATCGTTTTTTTAAAGCGCAACTGTCCGAGATAATTTTTTTGTAGTTTTTGACGGTAGTTCATGGCCAGCAGATGGTATTTTGCCTCTAATAAATAGCTCATTATTTTCTTTTGAAGTTTGCTGTCGTAGTTTGTGAAGGTAGGTACAAGTACAGTTTGATCTTGTCCTAAGGAGCTACTCACTGCCTCTGTCAAATACCAGCGTGAAAATTGTAAAACCGCTTGGGCCGCAGGATTTTCATTTTCTGCTTCAAATTTATCCACTAGGCAATTATAAAGAAGCAGATCAAAACAGGGGTGTTTTTCCACGGGCCCTATTTTGCTAGTTAATTGCCATGCTAATTTTTCAAATGATTTTTTACTGGGGGTAATTGCCATTGAGTTTAATTTATTTTCATTAATAATTGCATTTTCTAAAAAACTTATGGCCATGGCATATACCCTGGTCAAGGTCAGATAAGGGATTTCTGAGGTCTGCTGATAAAGCTTAAAGGCCTTTTCTTGTTGTTTTAATAATTCGTCTTTATTTTTATATTTTTTAGAATATTTGAATGCCAATTTGATATAAAATTCTGTTTCTAAAAACAATTTATCGCTCTTGGTTTTTTCCAGGATGGATTGAAAGTCTTTTATTTTTTGGCGGTAAATGTCTTCATTTTTGTAGGAACTGAGAGCACTGTTTTCCAGTGATTGTTGCTTTATTTCAGAAATAACAATTTGGTATTCGGGATTTTTTGCCATCATCTGATTGTAGCTTGTTTCATCTAAATTTATTTCAGCAAATTGGCCCTTAACTTTTTGCAGGAGATTTTTATAAAAGATTTTTGCATCACTTTCGTAAACTTGAATAAGTCCTTGGAGATGAGCGGCCGATACCATTATTTCAAATTTACTGACTTCTCTTTCTCTCAATTCTTCATAAAGTCTAAGGGCCATACTTCGATACCAGCGTTCATACACATCGCTGGATTTTTCCCTATATTTGTGAGGGTAGTTTTTTGCAATTAAAAAATTACCAAATTCACTTTTGGCCTTTTGTATTCCTATGTTTTTATCGAGTAATTCTTTGAGCACATTATTTTCTGTTTCTTTTAGCATCTTTTGATAGACTTCTTGGCCGATTAAAAATCCTTGTCTTTTACTCCCCTCATTTCCCGAAGAATTTTTTGTTGAGAAAGAGGGGAGAGAGAGGCCACCTGTTTTTAATTCTTTTGGCGAGAAAGGATTAAATGATTTTTTTTCTTCTTTTTTGGGAAGCATGCCTTCAGCTTGAATTATTTTATAATAGAGAAATTGTTTGATTCCCTTGGAATATCTTTTTTCGATCCATTTATTTTTTAAGCTAAGATATTGGGGAAAACTGCCCCTGGCCTCTTCAAATAGTGCTATTTTATCGGCGTCAGTCATCTTGCTATTTTCAATAAAATTGCCAATTTCTCCAAAGGTCACTTTTTTATTTTTAAAATAAGCGACCACTTCATCGTCGGGGATTACTGTCGTTTCATCTATGTCGTTACTAAAATTGACGCTTTTAATGTTTTGTGACGAGGCCTGATCGCCAATGGTTGGCAAATCGGCCCCGGGATTTTTCTCATCTTTATCTTCATCGGCCTGATCTTTTGAATCATCTTCATCATCATCGCCAAAAAGATATTTTTTATAAAAAGCATCTTTTTCATTTCCAAAGATATAGGTTAAATTTAATCCGAGAATAATTTCTCCTTTTTCCCTTTCCACCGTTGAACGGTAGCGGACTTCTGCACCAGCTTTAAAGGATTTAAAAAAGTAGGTAACCCAACCAACTCCGATATCCATAACGTGGTTTTGTACCCAGTTTAATTCAACCACTATTTCATTGCTTTTTGTCGCCCTGATTGCCGTTCCAATCGTTAGGGCAAACATTGCTTTAGGGTAATTGGGGTTATTTGAAAAATACATTCCTTCAAACCAGCCGATCATGGTTCCGGTTCTTGTTTTGCCAACAAGTCCAATACTGGACCTTCTTTCATGCCCGCTTTCAAGGTGATTATTGCCCAATTCGCTGTGTGAAAAAGTGGCCATCCAATTTTCAAAGAGAAGTTTACTCAGTCTGACTGACATGCCATCAATTCTGCCAATCTCGAGGTCGCTTTTTTTGCTTTCAAAAACAGAGACTTCTAATTTGTCAAAAAGCTTCCAAAGTGAGAAATCGAAATCAATTGTAAGTCCTATGACCTCTTCAACACTTTGCTCATTAAATAGAGGGTTATTGGAAAAGATGGGCATTTTCTTCATGCCTTGTCCAAATGCTATTGGATGTTTGCCAATAATAATGGCCACAGGTTTGCCGCCAATTTCTCTAATTTCGATAAAGGCCTCACGGACAAATTGAGTGATATTAAATTGATCGTTGATAGCAAAATTATTTTTAAAAATATGTTCAAGTTTTGAAGTAATGACTGCGCGAATTTTTTTTTTCCATTCAACACCTAAAGTGATGAAAGACTGCTCCAACTTTGCTCCACTTCTATCTGGAGTTTGAGACTGATAAGAAAGCGAGCTATTGCCCTCACCGCTGACAATGAACTTCCAATTATTTTCCACTTCTTTTTTATCGTCATCCAAATCGGATGCAAGGGCACCACCTGGAATTGAAATCAGGAGATTAAATAATAAAATAAAAGTCGGGACTAGATTCTTTAACATCATAATTTAACAGGATAGATGAAAAATGATACGTCGCAACACTGGAGTCGGTACAAGGTATTCTTTACTGGTTATAACTATTTGATTATTGGACTAAAGTTGGTCTCATTGGCCATTTGAGAGATTTTTTAATGAGATGAATGGTGGCCGCTGATTTGTCATTTATTTCGAAGTGACGGTTTTTGAAATCAATGTGCAATGTCGGTGAATTTTGTTCAGACTCTGGGCCATGATTAAAAACCTTGGCCTCAATTTCACGAGCTTTTAAGCGGTAGGAAAATTGCAAATTAAAAAGGGAATATGAAAATAGAGAATGATCATCTAATAGGCCCATTGAAAGACTTCGTTTAGATTTATCAGGGGAGTTAAGTTGGCCACTTAAAAGTAAGGCCTCTGACAACATCTTGTGAGTAAGATCGAGCCAATTTTCAGCATGCTCCTCTTCTTTAATTTTCTCATTCCAACTTTCTGCTTTTAGTATTTCTAGCTTCTTTTCGCCAAGTAACCTTTCTTGATTTTTTTGTAAAAATTTTTCAACTAATTCTTCAAGGAGGTGATTAAAAAGATATAGCGCTTTACTACTGGAGGCCAAGTTTTCAATCTTGCCTTGCTGATGGCCCGTTTCAAAACTAAGAGTTATTTTCTCCTCATAATCAACAGTAATGGTTATAGAATAAAATTCATTTTTTATTCCGCCCATCTTAAGGGATAGTGAACGGCCATTTTTGAGAGAAATTTCAGGGTTTGTTTGATCTTCTAAAAAAGAAAACCAAGTGATTTGCTCCATCTGCTGATTGATTTTTTTGAGATATTTATGAAAATCTTCAGGTTTC
>JAHEZZ010000210.1 GCA_023250815.1 Bdellovibrionales bacterium | reverse complement strand
TGCATTAATGCTACTCCTGCGCATTTAATTGAAGACGCTATTAAATCTGGGCGTGGGTCTCTTTCAAAAGATGGGGCCTTAGTTGTTCGTACTGGAAAATACACTGGGCGTGCGGCAAAAGATAAATTTGTAGTTAAAAACAAAATAACTGAAAAAACAGTCTGGTGGGAAAATGACTGCAATGTCATGACTCCTGAAATTTTTGAGAAATTGCGTTTAAAAGTTGTTGATCATTTAAATAAATCATCTCACCTTTATTTTTGTGAAAACTCAGTGGGGGCCCATCCCACTCATAATATTTCCATTCGACTTCTGACCACCGGGGCCAGTCATGCTCTTTTCGCTAGCTATATGTTTAGAGAAAAAGTACGGGAATTTGGGGAAGGCGACTTTGTTATTTTGCACGCCCCAGAGGTTGAACTTAATCCTGTTGAATTTAACACCAAGTCCGAGGCCTGTATTGTCACTTGTTTTGAACGAAAAATGGTGATTATTGTGGGGACTTACTATGCTGGAGAACTTAAAAAATCTATTTTCTCGGCGATGAATTTTATTTTACCTCCGAAGGGAATTTTGCCTATGCATGCTGGGGCCAATAAAGGTCATGGCACTAGCGATATTTCTGTCTTCTTTGGACTCTCAGGTACCGGAAAAACGACACTCTCAACAGATGATGGCAAAATGCTCATTGGTGATGACGAGCATGGGTTATCGGACAGTGGGGTTTTTAATTTTGAAGGCGGTTGTTATGCTAAAACCATTAAACTAAAAGAAGAAAGTGAGCCGGGTATTTGGAAGGCCTGTAATCGTTTTGGTACTCTTTTAGAAAATGTCGTGATGGGCCCCCATAATCGAACTTTAGATTTTGACGATGCCACCCTTTCAGAAAATGGACGCAGCTCTTACCCACTAAGGTTTATCGATGAAATCGAACCCTCATCAAATGCTGGTATCCCTAATAATATTTTCTTTTTGACCGCTGATGCTTTTGGTGTGCTTCCTCCTGTTTCAAAGCTCACTCGGGACCAAGCGATGTTTTATTTTGTTTTAGGCTACACAGCTAAAGTTGCCGGTACGGAAGCGGGCATTAAAGAACCCCAGGCGGCCTTCTCCCCTTGTTTTGGTGCACCCTTTATGCTTAGACACCCCAGTGAATACGCTGAGCTTTTGGGCAGGTTTTTAGATAAATATAAAATTCAAGTTTGGTTAATCAACACTGGCTGGACTGGCGGCGCTTATGGCGTGGGCCATCGCTACCCGATCAAAACTACTCGAACTATCATTCGCAGTATTCAAAAAGGTGGCCTTCTTAGTACGGCGGTGGAAAAAGATCCTATTTTTGGTTTGTTTATTCCCGCTGCAGTTGAGGGCGTACAAATGAAAGAATTATTCCCTCAGATGAGCTGGCCAAATAGTGCTGATTATACTCTAAAGGCAAAAGAATTAGCGCTGATGTTTCATAAGAAGATGGAAAAATTTGGCGATTTTTATCAAAAAATTAAATCCTCTGGCCCTACCATTTATACTCATCACGTTTGAGTTTTTCAGTATGGAAAACTCAGTATTACGAGTGGTATACCCGCAGCGGTTTACTTGAAAAGCAAAGTGCGAAGGGTATAGATTCCTGCCACAAATTTTTTTTATTATTTTTCACTAAAAAACTTTTCCCTCTTCTTTAATCGTTTTTTGAAGTTCAGGTGGCAATCGATACCAATCGAGTAAATCAACTTTAAAGGGTAAATCCGATTGGCAAATTTCGTCTTCTAGTTTTGACCAATTGGGAAGGTCTAATTTTTTTTTACCTTTAATGCATAAATCAAGATCCGAAGTTTTAATAAAAGTTCCAGAGGCCCTAGAACCAAATACAAAGATCTCGATATCTGGAAAATATCGATTGATCACCTTAATGAGAAATTCTCTTTGAGAAGGGGTATATGCTAAATTCATTTTAATAATTTTTTTTCTAACTTGTTAATTAACTCATGACAGAGGAGAGGCAATTTAATCGCTTCTTTGTAAACCTCTTCTGCCGTATCCTGATTATATGTATGGGAGGTGAGATTTCTCGCCTTTTGAAAAGCAAACCACTGTTCTATGTCAGAAATTAAATGCCGAGTAAAGGCCTCTCGAAAAATACCCTTTACGCTATCATCTTGAAGTGATCTATCTGACTCCAAATATCTTTTTAAATTTTTCCAACTGAGTTCAAAAGTATATTCGAAGCGTTGTATAACAGAATCTTGGGTAAACTCATCCAGTGGCCTTAAAATGGCCTTCTCTAAACTGGCCAAGGCATTTTTAAGTGGATTTAAAGACTGATTGCCCATTATAGATCCTTAATTTTAAATTTCAATGATTGTATTTATAGGCCTTGCTTTTGTCTATACCCTTCCTCATACTGGGTTCTAAAATCTAAAAACCTGCCACAAATTTTTTTATTTCTAATAGTTCTTGTGAATTTAAAAGATGCCTGGGTGGCATCAATTTATTTTCTACTAGAAACTGAATGCTGTTCACCTGTTTTTTTGAAAGTAAACCTCTTGGCCCTTGATCGCTATGGCATTTTACACAAGCAGAAAGGCTTAAACCCTTCGCACTTTGCTTTTCAAGCAAACCGCTGCGGGTATACCACTCGTAATACTGAGTTTTTCGTATCGAAAAACTCAAACGTGATGAGTATAATTCTTTAAATTTTTTATCAGGAAAAGAAGTGATATGGCCGACACTTCTTATTTGATAGTTCCAACCTATGATTTTTAATTGTTCAAAAAGAGATAAAGAAAAATCAGGCGCTGGCCTAATGAGTCTTGGGCCATTAGCGTGACAGTTAAGACAATCTACTTTTAAGGGGATCTTTTGAAACTGATTTAAATTATTTTCCCCAGGTTTCAATTGATAAAAATTGACCTTTTTATTTTCCACTATTAACGCAATCTTATCCCAGGTCTTTTTTTCTCTATCAATACCGTTATGGGATTGTCTCATTATCCAGATATCTTTTTTGCCTTCTTTATAATGGGTAATTTCATTATACACCTCCCCTCCAGAAGGGCCCTTTGACTCCCAAGATTTGAAAGTCACAGTCTGGGGGATTTGTTGATAAAGTAAAAATAAAAAGGCCCCAAAAATTGGGGCCATAAATTTATTTAATTTCATGACAATTGAAAAAATAATTTTCCACATCTTTAAAAGTTAATTTAGCAGAAATTTGAACCCCTAAATTAGTATTCGATCTGGAGATTATTTCTCTATGGGTTATTGTCAAAGTCCCTTTTTCTCCCGTTTTTTCATTAATCAGTTCGCTTAAATTGTTATCAAATTCACTTTCTTGATTGGACTCTTTAAAGAAAAGCTGAGAGGTGGGCGTGGAATAAATCACTTTTTCTTTTTTGATTAAAATATTAACCCCCCCGTCTTCATTTTTGTCCATACAGACAATATCTGAAGCATGAGTTGGCCGCCCATAAGATAGTAGGGAAGCAAAAAGTATTGTTTTAAATGTCAAAAGTTTCATAAATCCTCCTTATTTGGATTGTTTGGTTTATTTTTTATAAAAAAATTTATATCATTCGTAAAATTAATAGATTTAATATATCAATCGATGTATCTAATGGTTATGAAAATATCGAACTCAGCTCTGCTGGCCTTTTACACCGTCGCCCAAGAAGGGCATTTTACTTTGGCCTCAAAAAGACTTGGAATTACTCAGTCGGCCCTTTCCCAGCGTATTTTAAATTTAGAAAAAGATCTTTCGAAAACTCTTTTTATTCGTCTTAAAACAGGGGCCAGCTTAACGGAAGAAGGGGAAGCACTTTTGCAGTATTGTCGTCAGTTGGTGGCCTTAGAAGATGAGTTTTTGGGCGACTTCAGTCAGTCCGCTAAGAAAATTAAATCATTTGAGGGGCATATTAGGATTGGGGGCTTTTCCTCTATTATGCGTTCACAAGTTCTCCCCGCCTTGGTGCCCCTTTTAAAGAATAACCCCGAAGTGAAGTTGACTTTTATTAGCTCTGAGATAAGGCACCTTCCAGCACTCTTTTTACAGGGGAAAATAGA
>JAHEZZ010000209.1 GCA_023250815.1 Bdellovibrionales bacterium | reverse complement strand
CACTCGTAATACGGAGTTTTCCGTACGGGAAAACTCAAACGTGATGAGTATAAATGTCGGTGTTGTTTTCTTTTGGAGTTTTTAATGTCAAAAAAAAATAGTAATTTTGTTTGTCAAAGCTGTACTTATTTAACCTCTAAATGGATGGGAAAGTGTCCCGAGTGTGGCGAGTGGAATAGCTTTATTGAAGAAGTTTATATTTCAAAAGGAAGAGACCCCTCAGGCATGACGCCTGAAATTCCAGTAGCAAAAACATTAAAGGAAATTGAGCTGCAGGATTTTCCGAGACAAAAAACTTTAATTGGTGAGTTTGATAGAGTCTTGGGTGGTGGCATAGTTTTTGGTTCATTAACTTTAATTGGTGGGGAGCCAGGGATCGGGAAGTCGACCTTGTTGCTCGAGGTTTTTGGAAAACTTTCTAATAATTTTCCGAATGAAAAACTTTTGTATGTTAGTGGAGAAGAATCGGCCCAGCAAATTGCCAGCAGGGCAAAACGTTTGGGAATTAAATTTGAAAATATTTATATTTTACACCAAGGCAATTTGAAGCAAATAGAGCAGCAAATTGAAAAAGTTCGTCCGAAGTTTTTAGTTTTAGACTCCATTCAAACGACATATTCTGAAGAAGTCGGAACTGCGCCTGGTACTGTTTCACAAATCAGGGAGGTTACTTACAAGTTAATCGAAATATCCAAACAGAGAGGGATTAGTACATTTGTAATTGGCCATATAACAAAAGACGGTTCAATTGCTGGCCCCAAAATTTTGGAGCATATGGTAGACACCGTTATTTATTTTGAAGGTGATCAGTTTGGACATTATAGATTACTTCGAACGATTAAAAACCGATTTGGAAATACAAACGAAGTAGGATTATTTGAAATGAAAGAAGAAGGATTGTTTGAAGTAAAAAATCCTTCTCAGTTTTTTATCCTTGATAACATTGAAGGGAGTTCGGGGCGATCCCTTTCTTGTATAATGGAAGGGACAAGATCACTCTTTGTTGAAATTCAAGCACTGGCAGTTGAGAACAAATATGGAACAGGGAGAAGAACAACTCAGGGATTAGATACTAATCGGGTCGCAACAATAGTGGCGGTTATTGAAAAGTTTTTGGCATTGCCAATTGGATATAGTGATATCTATGTCAACGTAGTCGGAGGACTTAAAATCACTTCAAGGGATGTCGATCTTAGCATTCTCGCTTCTCTTGTCAGTTCTTATAAAAATATTCCCGTAGATGACAAAACGGTTTTCATAGGAGAATTGGGGCTAAGTGGAGAAGTTAGACCTGTCCCCAACTTGCAATCAAGGGCCAAAGAAATGTCACAACTTAATTATAAAAGAATAGTTACCTCAGAAAAGAATGCGGAAGAATTAAAGGGAAAACACAATATTGAAATTATTGGGATTAAAACAGCTGCCGAAGTTTTGCGATTTGTTCAATAAACTGATGTGGGCCAGCTACTCCATTTTTACATAACTTAGGAGATCGTTTTTTGAGATGACTTCAGTGATCCATGGGTACAGGCCCAAGTTAAATGATTTTTTTGAGTGTCCAGTTGAGAGATAGATCTGCTTGTGCCCTCGGAGTGAAATCTTTTGTGATTCAATCTCACCTTTAACATCTCCCAGTTCAGAATCTATAAAAATTTTTCCAATATCAGGGTCTCCGATTAAGGGAGAATTTAAAAAGGCATCAACGGAGCAGAAGCTTTTAATATTGCATGCGGAGTTCTCTGCACTTAGTCTGAGCAGTAGGTCATCGTCAATTAAAATATTAAGCTTAGGGGATTTGGAAGTCTCTTCTTCGTCCTGATTTTTTGAGCAAAGAATTTTGACATATTGAAGATGGGCCTTGGGCAACAGTCTTATATTATTCTCATCACATCTTTTTATAATTTCTGGATCGTCACCATTCCCCGTAAAGAGAATTGATCTTTTTTGAATTCCATTTTTAATAATCAAATCTATTCCGTTTACGAATGCGCTTTTATCTCCGAGTTCATAGTCGACAAAAATTAAATCGGCCTTTATAGAGGCCTTTTTAATTTGCTCGAAGTTTTCGGCTTCTTGTATAAAAAGAATTGATTCAAGGTTTAATTTTTGCTTTACCAATTCCAAAATTGATGGGTCATTGTCGATTAATAAAACATTTTTCTGATAAGGGATAGAGATAGAATCGATCAGACAGTATGGTGAATCGCTTTTTGGTAATGTAAGTTTAATGGTTGTGCCATTGTCGATTTGTGATTGGATTTCTAATGTTCCATTGTTTTCTTTTAGAAATTCTTTTGTTTGCTGAAGCCCAAGTCCTTGGCCATTAATTTTTTGATAACTACCGCCTTGCTTTAGTAATCTTTCGATAATTAAGGGGGAGATTCCTTTGCCTGTGTCAGTTATTGAAATTGTAATGGTTGATTTTTCCTCTATTAAATTTATTAAAACAATTTTTTCTTGATTTGTGCCCTCTTTAAAGGACTCAATAGAATTATTTAAAATATTTGAAAGTGATCTTAAAAAATTAAATGTATCAAGGTTGCAATAAATATTTCTGTGCATCGCCTGATAGTGAAAAATAAGTTGGACTTCAGTCAACATTGCGAGTTGTTCTTTTTCGTATACTGCAGACTGTATAAGGTCGGCCAAACAAACCGCAGTTTTTCTTTTATTTGCTTTTTCATAGAGAAGGTTGTCTGCCATATTGTGGATTCGTTTCATGGATGCATTAATTAGTTTTATCGACTTTGTATCTTTTATTGAAATTTGTTTCAGGGCCATTTCAAGGGCCGCCAATGGCGATTTTATATCATGAGCAATCTGGCGACTAATTTTAATCTTTTTAACGAATAAATTATTTTTCTCTTCTTGTAATTTTAATTCTTTTTCAGTCTGTTTTTTAAGCCATTTAAAAGAAAAGAGGAGTGATAAAAGAGAAATAAATCGCATGGCCCAGGTTAAAATTATAATTATTTTTGGAGTGTATGGGTAAAATTCAAGTTGCCATTGTACTCCGTTAACTGCGGTTATTTGGGAGATTGTTTTTCGCTCAAATAGAATTGAAAAATTGTCATGACAGTGTGATTTATAAGTGAGGTCTAGATAGTTACTGTTTTGCTCTGTTTTTATCTTTGTGCATTTTATGAGGCTTAATTTTTCTAGTGATTCTATCGCTTGAGAAAGTAAATAGGGATTTGAAGCTTTGGAGTAGTCTTGAAAAATTGAGTTGATTGTTATGAGCCCAAGTTCTTTTTGGTAGTTGTAAATTCGGTTGGCCGAAATTTCAAAAATTATCAACAAGAGCGAAACGATTGCGAGTAAGGGCATAAAGCGTTTAATTGATATATGTAGGGACCTTTGTTTCTTCATAGGTAGGGAATTGATACCGGATTTTGCTGCGGATTTGTCAAGGCCAGGGAAAAACTACATATATAAAATATGTTGTAAGAATAGAAAAATATTATTTTTTAGCTATATATACTCCTCGGGTTTGAGTTTCCAGAGGAGTTGGCCATGTTTGGGAAATTTTTTAAGTTTGGATTTTTGACTTTATTTATATCTTCAAAAGGCCATTCAGATGAAATTAATAGATTTGCTAAAAAAATCGATGGAATTTTACTCAACGAGAAAGTTGTTACCTTGAAGTTTTTTGACAAGGACGGTTTTGTTGTTGAAAACCTACGAGATGATAAACAATTTAAAAATTTTAATGAGAATATTTTATCTAAGATGAGAAGAGCGTATATAATAGAAAAAAATCCCGACTCCATAACCCTGAGGATTCATGAAGAAGGCCAAGAAATCGACTTTGCTCATATTAACGAGCGGATTATTATTGTTAACTTGGATTCTGTGGCCCATCCGCAACCATCAAATATTGGGCCCCTTTCGCAGGAAAATTATGAATTATGAGCTTACATTAAACTTTGTAACCAGCAAAGAGAGTCTATCCGTTTCACCTCTTGATTCTGACTTTGCAGAAAATGCTGCAATCATGGAGCAGCTGGTAGGAACTCTCGTTAAATATGGCAATAATGGTAAGTATGAACCATTTCTTGCTGAACACTGGA
>JAHEZZ010000064.1 GCA_023250815.1 Bdellovibrionales bacterium | reverse complement strand
AACTTACTTAAATTAGTTTATTCTCTTTTCGATGTATTACAATCAATATTCTAAGCTGCCAACCGTATTTAGCTTACAGTATTAAATTATAGTTAAGATAGGTGATTAAGTGAGCACTGTTATCTCAGTCAAAGCGCCACAGGATTTTAAAGTTTTAATAGTATATCCAAATTTAACAGGAATGCTCGTTCCATCTTTGGCAATTGCTTTATTCACTCGTGTTTTTAAAAATGCTGGGTACACTGTTGATCTTTTCGATACCACACATTACGTCGCAGATGAAAATTCTAGTCCACAAAATCGAGTAAAGTTTCTTCAGGCCAGAAAATTTGATGAAAAGGATGATTTAGGTGTTCGTTGGAAAACAGATTTAGTTTTTGATTTTGTAAAAAAAGTTGAAGTTTTCCGTCCAGACTTTATGATATTTTCAGTAGTCGAAGATTGTTTCATGCAATCGGTTGCCCTGCTGTCTTCAATCGAGCATTTGAATATTCCTCACTTGGTAGGTGGTGTTTTTCCCACTGCCGCCCCTCAGGTGGTAATTAATAATCCTTATGTTAAATCTGTTGGAATTGGCGAAGGAGAGGAACTTATTTATAAAATGAGTGAGGCGATTCGCCAAGCACAGGACTACACCAAAATTCCAGGCACCTGGCATAAGGATGAGTTGGGAAATATTATTAAAAATTCTCGTGGCCCCGTTGTTAATATTAGTACAGTTGTTCCCGACTTTAGTCTCTTCGACGAAAGTCGTTTTTATCGTCCTATGGGGGGGAAAATATTTAAAACAATTCCAGTTGAAACATATCGTGGTTGTCCATTCGCTTGTACCTATTGCAATTCTCCTATGCAAAATGTTTTAGTTCGAAGTGAAGGAATTGCTCCAAACTTTTTACGCAAAAAAGACGTCAATATTTTGCGTAGTGAAATTAAAGAATTAATTTTAAAATTTAATCCTGAATTCCTTTATTTCATTGATGATAGTTTTACCGCTCGTCCCAAAAACGAAGTTTTGGAATTTTGTGATATGTATGAAGAATTCAAAATTCCATTTTGGTTTAATACCCGTCCAGAGACAACGACTCCTGAAGTGTTGCAACGGTTAAAAGAAGTGGGCGCTTACCGCATTAGTTTTGGAATTGAGAGCGGGAATGAGCAATTTAGAAAACATGTTTTAAAAAGAAATACTACCAATTTAAAACTTCGTGAATATTTTGATACTTTTGTACGTGCAGGAATTCCTTTTAGCATTAATTTAATTATTGGATTCCCTGGAGAAACCAGAGAATTAGTCATGGATACTATTAGATATGTTCAGACCTTAGAAGGTTACGACACAATTACTTGTAGTATTTTTACCCCCTACCACGGAACTGTTTTAAGAGAAGTCGCTATTAAGAATAAATGGTTAGACAAAGATTATATTACAAAGCATACCACCTCTAATTCTGCTCTCCATATGCCTCCACCCTATCTAGGCCCTGATGATATTGACGGAATTATTAGAGTGATTACGTTGATGTGTTATTTTCCCGAAAGCGAATGGGAAAATTTAAAACGAGCGGAAACTGACGACGAAGAAGGTAATCGACTTTTAAGACATTATTCAGAAATATATCAGAATGAATTTTTAAAAGATTTTCAAGAAATTAAAAAATTTCAGCTTCTCGATGGTGCCAGTGGTTGCAAGTCAAATGATCTTGATGGTTTTAGAATGTTTAATCCACCCAAAAGAATTGATGAAAAAGATTTGGCCCAACTTAAGGTTAGCGAGGATTCATTTATTCAGATGTATCATTAATATTGATGATGATTAATTTAAAAAAAATATCAATTCCTAATATTTTAAAAATGCTTGGCAGTGAATCGATCGGCTGGCTGATATTTGGTGTGTTTGCAACCTTTTTTCTTTCCTTATTGGAAATTAGTTTTGGTTCAACATTGCAATTGTTGATTGGCAAATTATCCCAGCAAAATGATGTTGTGTTAATAAAGAATTTTGAATTTTTAAAAACAGCTTCTGTTCGTCAACTTTGTATTCTAATACCCATTTTGGGACTTTTAAGAGGAATGGTTCAAATCTTTACAGCGCAATCCGGGCATTTTTTTGATACTATTATGAACACACGTCTTCGCAATTTATCTATCTACGATTTGCTTATCTCTGCTCGTACAAAAACGGTTGCCGCTAGTGATATAAACTTGCGCTTTGCTGAGATCTTTCCCAAGGCGGGATCATTTATTGCTACAATTATATTCGGCTTGGTTGCTGTCGTTCAGGTGCTGATGGTGGGAGTGGCATGTGTCTCCCTAAATTGGAGACTTTCAATTTTTGGATTGTTCTCTATTTTTACTTCTGGCCTAATGTTGCTTTTTGTTAGAAAAAAAGTTTTGGCCCTGTCACGTACAATGGTGGGAGAACAGGCCGCAATTCTAAAACTTTTGCAAAAGATTACTCGCAATTGGATATTTATTAAAATTTCTCGCACAGGAGAAAATGAATACAAAAATATATTATTAAGACTTAAAAGTTATTCGGGCAATACTCGAGTTTTGGGTTTTATTATAAAATTTTCTGGCATTTTTCCAACAGTCCTTGGCACTGCTGTTACTTCTGTAATGATTTTTGTTGGGTTTACCTATTTGGGCCTTAGAGGTGCAGAAATTGTTGGATTCACCTATTTATTTTATCGCTTTATCCAACAATTTTCGGCAGCGGTAGACAGTGCTACAAATGGTACTGCTTATTATTCTCATTTTAAAAAAGCATTTGATTTTTTTTACTCCATTGATGAGAGGCACAGAGCAAAGGCTTTTAATTATTTTAAAAATGGCACGGTGCAACTAAACGGTAAAAATTATTATGATTCCAATTCATCAGTACCTATGATCGAAATTAAAAACTTAAAATATAGATGGGAAACAGGCCCTGATATTTTTTCTAATTTTAATTTAAAAATACCTTCAGGCAGTATTTTTGGAATTGTTGGCCCAAGTGGAAGCGGAAAAAGCACACTGCTATCTATGATTTTGGGGATTTTAACCCCCCAAGAAGGTGAGGTTTTGGTTGGAGGAAAATCACCCGAGAAATATTTTGATCTTTATTCCGATCGTGTTGGTTATGTTGGCCCTGAACCTTTTTTGAATGAAGGAAGTGTCAGAGAAAATTTAATTTATGGGATGCCTTCTCATCGCTCAAGTGATGAGAAAATTAAAGTGGCATTGTCTCTTGCCCAGTTAGATGAGTTTGCTGATAAATTGGACTATCATATTACGGAAAACGGCGAAGGTTTTAGTTCGGGTCAAAAACAGAGGATTTCTTTGGCCAGGGCCTTTATGAAAAATCCCCAACTGCTCATTTTAGACGAAGCGACTTCAAATTTAGATTTTGAAAATGAACGAATGATTGCCAATATTTTAAGAGAGTACAAAAAAGATTGCACAATAATCATTGTCAGCCATCGTCCAGGAATACTCATTCATGCTGACTACACATTAGATCTTAATAATAATTTTATGGTTGAAGAAAAGTCTTTGCTAAGTCCGCTTGAGGTTTAATATGCTTCTCTTCTGATATTGTTGTGTTTGTGAGATATTTTTCAGCTAATTCAAATTCTTCTTGAGTATCAATATCTACCGATACTTCAGATGGCATTTCATGACCAATTGTTTTGTCAGTATAAAACGTGCCAGTAAATGTGGACACTTTTGAAATATAAACTGCACCATTTGGAAAATAAAATGTTGGATTATTTTGTCTTCGTATATTTGAACAGTCATCAATAAGCGGAAAATTTATTTTTCCATCATTATCTTTGTTGAGTATCCAAGCTGTTTTTTCCGGTGCTTTATACATAGAAACTAAACAATCTGCAAAATGACTAGATTGTTCTAATTTCAAAATGGCCTCATCTATATCACGAGATCTTCGAAGGGGAGAAGTCGGTTGTAACCACATCACGTAATCATAATACTTATTTTCGGATTTAAAAGTTTCTAAACTATGGTTAATGGCCTCACCAAGGGAGCTGTGATCATAGGCCAATTCTTTTGGACGTAAAAAAGGAACTTTTAATCCCCATTTTTCGCTTATCTTTGCAATTTGTTCAGAATCAGTAGAAACAAAAATATTGTCAATATAATGTGATTTTGAGGCGGCAAGGATAGTCCATGCAATCAGCTCTTTGCCCGCTAACATTTTAATATTTTTTCCGGGAAGGCCTTTAGAACCGCTGCGTGCGGGAATTACCGCCAGTATTTTTTTCCCCTGAATCATTAAAAAGTTCTTCCTTCTGCTTCCATTGGGCCACGGACAGATTTACTTTTAAAATTTATGGAATCTTGCGGGTAATTGATTTGCTCTTGTTTGCGGTTTCTATGCCAATTTTTTTCTGCCAAGGCCAAAAGCCTTAGGTCTTTTTTGTAGATAATTTCTTGTAATCCAATTAATTCTACACCCGTAAAATGATGTGAAATGGTAGCGGAAATGCTGCTGGCATCGCCTAATTCGGCGATGTATTTTTCTAAATCACCCTCATATTGTTCGATGATGGAATTTTTATAACTGTAATACCATTCTGAACCCGGGTAAGCTGTGGCGAAATGCGGTTTTGCAGTTATTCCCAATTCTTTCATCGCTGTAATGGTATTTTTGATGCTATCAAATGTTTCTTCGGGGAAACCCAAAATAATATTGGGAATAGGTTTGATCCCTGAACTCAGACAAATTCCCACACTGGATTTATTCCGAGCTGCTGTTGAGCCTTTTCCTAAATTTTTGAGAATGTTGGGGTCAAAACTTTCTAGTCCATAAACTAAATGGGTACAGCCTGCTTCATGCATTCTTTTTAAAGTTTCAAATTTGTGTAGTCCTGCGTGGCTTGTTCCATTCCAATGTACGCCTCGGCAATCTTCATCATGAGGGATATTTTTTTGGCGGCAAGTTGGCTGCAGCCCCTTTTCTTTCCAAAGATCGCATATCTCATTTAGCCAAATACCTCGACTGGCGGCATCCATAGTCATTAAATTTTCGTCTATAAAACTAGCAAAATCTATATTGTAAACTTCATAGAGGTGTTTAACCATATTCACGATATAACTTGGCGAGTGGTAGCGAATATTTCTTCCATAGGTGAAAACCACTTGGTTTTCGCCGGCCTTATCTTCTTCGACAATCATGTCGCCAGTTGTGCCGAGGTGCCAACAGTACTTGCAGACCAGACCGCAACCTAAACTCCCATTGACGTCCATTCTTCTTTTCGCAGTAAAAGATTCTTCACTAAAAAGATTGGCAGAGTTTTTAAAATAAATATCGAGGGGAAGTAAATCCCATGCAGGGTAGGGAAGGTCATCTAGGTTTTTAATAACTGGTTTTGCCGGAGTAAGGTAAGATTTTCCATTTTTGTGTCTGAATACAACTCCGGTAGTGGAAGAAAAATTAAAATCTTGGCGATCAATTTTATCTAAAACTTCTGGAAAAGTAACAAAAGCTTCACCGACAAGTCCTAGATCAATTTCGGGAATCCAGCCCATAATATCTTGAGGCATACTGGTAATAAACCCACCGCCGGCCATTAAAATTGATTTTGGCGAATTTTTTTTCGCCAGTTGAAATGCTTTTTTGATAAAGCGATAGGTGGTAGTTAAACCGCCGATGGCAATCACGTCCCAGTCATCGGCCCTAAAAACTTTTTCTAAAACATCAAAGCCTTTTCTCCAGGCATTGGCATCGTAAATTTGAACCAGGTGACCTTTTTTCATGGCAATTGAAGCGAGCAGTGAAATGCCATAAGGGATATGCCTAGGAATATCTTCTTCTCGTACAACTGGATTAACCAATAATACTTTAGCCATCAGCAACCTCGGATAAAAAATCGTCTAGGTATTTACATTCCAATCCTTCCCCGTGAAGGATCCCACTTTCAGTACAATTTATAGTTTTAGATGAACTATTTTTATAAAGGTCGAAAAAATTTGAGCGATACCAATAGTAAGTTGGGTCTGTGTAGCAGGTTTCAAGAGTTAAGGGGTTTTTAAATTCTGGAAATAAAAAAGATAAATCATCTTCAGCACTCATGCCCGTGGTGTCTAGCAGTTCTTTGTAAGTTTGAGTAAGTGTGTAGGGGGTGCTTTTTTGATAACCAAAATCCATTCCCACCATGGCAATCGTGGGGATTTTAAAAATGGATGTTGCAAATACCCAGGCAGCTGTGCCCACATTTCCACCAGTATTTACACAAGGTGCTTTATTTATTTTATAGAGCTCACGGGTCAGCCCTTCTTCTTTGGGATTGTCCATAAGGGGGTTCCACCAATAACGGTCAAATTTTGCTTCTCTTGTTCTTGATTCGACGTTTTGAGAAGTGGTGGTGGATAAAAGTAATTTTAATTTGGGTGCATATTGGTTTACCAGATCGATGTCTTTAAGGTGGCCCTCAATATTTTTTTTCCGAAGCTCAATATCTAAATCTTGTCTTGTAAAATAATCATCGACCTTTGAATGTGTGGCAAAATTGGGATCGCCAAACCAACGAACAATGCGAGTCGGATGAGGGTCTAAACTTAAAACAAAATCTGGGATAACGCCTGTTCTTAGACAATGAAGAAGTGAGCCATCAACTGCAATGATGACACCTTTATAATTGAATTCTTTAATTTTTTTCAGAGATCCATTTTTATGAAGTCCAGGGCCAGCAGAAACAACTATCGCATGAGAATGGTCTTTCCCTTCAGGCAACTTTAATTCTTTAATATTTTTTGTGATAAAATTGGCAGTATCCCTGGCATGATCTAGAATAGTTTTTCTATGCCAATCCAATCCGACATTTGGAATACTGGATACTAATTTTTGAAAATCTTTTATATTTGAATGCATGTCCATCATTATGAACTCTTGATCTCATTTTTTTTATCAGCGGCTTCTTCTTCACCTTCCCACACTAAGGTATTTCTTTCGACATAGACCATGCTACCGCCGATTGAATTTAGCGCAACTTTTTTAAAGTTTATTGTAAGATTATTTTCTGATTTTTCTTCAGCTTCTATTTCTATATTTTTTGTAACTTTGTAGTTACCTTTTAAGAGTTCTTCCATATAAAAACTTCCTTATTTAATACAACAACAAAAATTAGTGCTCACAATATCAGAACAGCGAATAAAAATCAAAAAAAATACGTACAGCGATGTGCGTCTCGAGTTAATATTTTAAGAGAAAAATTGATGAAATTGTCACTGATCTTTGGTGAAATTTTTATGCTTATCTTAAATATCTAACCACGCTTCGGAACTATAGCAAAGATGCCAATTTTTTTGCCAACTAATGGAGTCTTCAATAAAACATATAGCTCTAGCTTGCTCGTTTCCTAGCATCTCTCTTTTGTACAAGTGACAAAGAAGCGGCTCAGAATAAATTTTTTCTTTTTTAAACTCTTTAATGGGGTATATAATCTTTTTTGCAATACCTGGGCAGAGTTGTGTTTTTGGTGATGATTACACAATTGGCCGTTCTTTAAGAGAAAGTTTAAGTAATCAAGTCAGAGTTTTGAGAGGGGAAGTTCTCTATTTCCATGAGACGGGATTTATCATTGGGAAAAAAATAAATGATTTAAAGATCGCAGTAAGTGCCAGTTGCATTTATATAATCTGGAGAGATTTAGTTTAAGAATAAAGAGCAGTTATTCAAATAAAAGCTCACCTGTTAAAGTAATAGGTTAGGGCGTGTTGATGTTTTGAGTCTTGGCCATGGCCGTAGGGCCATTTGAATTAAAGTGAGCAAGCCTTTAAGATTGTAGTGCTCAAATTTCATCAAAAGGACTTACCCATGCATCGACTTATGCTCACACTGATGAGCGTTGGTCGAAGTTATAATAAAATATATGACAAGCGCTTACTTCTTCCCACAGTGGAGGCGATTCTTTATCGCCTCCGCATTGATTGCCCCTGGCGAGATATCCCTTAGAGCATGAACTTATACCAATTCATAACCCCAATAAGATTGCCTATATTGAATCTTTTTTTTCAATCTTTGAAATCGCTTTTTTGCAGACTCATCAATTTAATAATTTTACGGAAGCTTACAAAGAAACTGTTCACTTTATTAATTTTTATAACCGCTATCGAATCCACGGAAGCCTAAAAAGAAAATCACCGCAGGAATTTAGAAATTACTGGGAAGGACTAAATAATCTTGACTCTCAAAGTATGGTTATCCAGCCCTAGGGTATTGACAGGCTCGTCATTTTTTCGAGGAATCAGGCAATATCATTCGGAGCTGACTACTTTAATCACCGATAATTTTAAAGTCGTTGGCCTTTAGGATTCACATGAAAACTCAACGGGGTTCAGTGTAGTTGTTTCATTCATAATCTTTGAAGTTAATCTTATGTTTCATTTCCGCAAGATTCCAGTCGTCTATGGTATCAATATCTTGAGATTCTATTTCTTTAAGAAAAAGTGGGTATGTGTTTTTTGTCATGAAAGTTTTTTGCTTTAAAAAACTTTTGGTTCGATAAAAGTAAAATTGGCCAGCATCATAATAAGCTGGTGGTAAATCTTGTGAACGTTTTAAATAATTTTCAGGTGAATTAATTTTTAATAAATTATTTTCAATTGTATAAGATCGCAATATGGGATTGGAATATTCACAAACGGGCATAATGCCATCAAGGTCATTATTCTGATCCAGAAGATCGTATGCTTTTTGAAGGTTTTGTTTTTTTAACAATGCAGCGGTAGGTAAAATGCAACAGAAGTATTCAAAAGAAATATTTTGACTTTGGTAGAACTCTAAAACTTCAAATATAACATTTTGAAGTGGGGCGAGGTCATCCGCATTTTTACTCGATCTCATGAATGGCACATTTGCGCCATTATCTAGTGATAATTTTTTTATTTGTTCAGAGTCAGTGGAAACCATTATCTCATCAAAAATCATACATTCTTTGGTTTTTTTTAAGATCATTTGTAAAATTGGAATTCCCAGGAATTCTTTTAGGTTTTTATTTGGAATCCTCTTGCTTCCTCCTCTAGCGGGAATAATTGCGATTGTTTTATATTTTTTATCTGCCATGAGCATATAAATATTACTCCGAAGCGAGTTTGGCCAAAATTCCAGAATCGCAAGAAAATTCAGATCCTGTTATATTTCCTGATAAATTGGGATCAATAAGAAAACTGATAAGCTTGGCAACATCATTTGGTGAGCCAATCTTTTTGAGGGGTGATGATTTTTTTAATATATCCAATGCTGTTTTTTGGTTTTGATTTCTTTTAAGGCCCCTCTCCAGCATTGGAGTGTCAATGGCCCCAGGGACAATCGAGTTTACTCTTATATTGCGCTCTCCAAGTTCTAGCGCCATTGCTCGAGTCATGCCGCTAATCGCAGACTTGCTGGCGACATAGGCACACATTCCGATTGAGGTGGCCCTAGAATGCACGGATGAAATATTAACGATAGAACCAAATTCTTTAATTTTTGGCACAAAAATTTTTGAAGTTAAGAAAGTACCAAATACATTTACTTCAAAAACTTTTTTCCATTCAGTAGTACTAGTTTCTAAAAAGGTTTTTTCAATTTGAATAGCGGCATTGTTTATTAATGCATCGATGGGCCCATTAATTTTAGAGTAAACTTCTGTCAAAAAATCTTGTTCTGAAATATCGCCTTGAAAAAAGTTTTCGGTAATTTCACTTTTATTAATGTCTAGTCCATAAACACAATAACCATTTTTTTTAAGATAATGAACAACTTCTAACCCAATACCACTGGCAGAACCTGTGACAATAACATTCTTTTTCATAGATTTGCATCCATCATCGCAAGTGAATTTTGATGTACATAGTCCCAGTAGTAACTGCTGCTATTCGTGTTGTGCGAAGAGAGAACCACTTCAGTCATTTTTCTAAGGGCACTATCGGATGACAATGGTTCATTTTCAAAAACATCTAGTCCTGCACCTTTGATTATTTTATTTTGAAGGGCCCAAATGAGGTCATTTTCTTGGATTAGGGGGCCACGGGCGGTATTGATTAGATAAGGAAACATTAACATTTTCGAAATAGTTTTTTTGTTAATTAAATGCAAACTGCTAGCATTAAGATCTGCATGAAGAGAAATATAATTGGATTTTTTTAAAATTTCATCCAGGGAAGTAAACTCAACCCTTAATTTGTTGGCCTCTTTTTTTTTATCTACAATATCATAGGCTAAAATTTTACAACTAAATGGATTTAGGCGTTTGGCAACAGCTTGTCCAATGTTCCCAAAACCGATTAATCCTATGGTTGATTCACTTAATGTATGACCTTGTGGCTTTAACCATTGTCCTGATTTCATTATGTTGTTATTGACATCAATATTGCGGGCAAAATTAAGCATCAAGGCAATAGTACTTTCAGCAACTGGAATTGTAAAAGCGTCTGGTGTTCGGCAAATTTTGATATTTCTTTTTTCGGCTTCCTCTTTGTTTATGGAATCAATTCCTGTTCCCCATTTTACTACAACTTTTAATTTTTTGGCGTGTTCGTAAACTTTTGCCGTTAAACGGTCGTCCCCGCAAATAAGGCCATCAAATTGATCGATAAATTTGATAAGATCTTTTTCTTCTAGTCGTTCACTAACTGGAATCCAATGTACATCCCATTGGTATTTTTGAAGATATCCTTCAACTTTTTCTTTTTCCTGGTGCATATAAGGGGCAGATATGGCAATTTTAAATTTTTTCATTATATTTTTTCTTTGGATAAAAAAGCTCGAGCAGGTGCCCCTTCCGCACCCTTAATGGCAAGAGGGTAAAGAGACAAATAATAGTTTCCAGATTTAATTTCTCTTAAGTTTAAATTTTCAGCAATAACCACTTCTTTTTGAAGAAGTTCTGTATGCGTTTTATTGCTTTTTGCATCGAAGGCCTGAATTGACGGGCCATCTATTCCAACAAAATGAATTTTTGTATTTGCTATCCATGTTGCAGCATCTTCAGTTATTGCTAAAAAATGCTGATTGAAACAAGCATCAATCGGTCTTGAAGAGTTCGCTGTTTTGATTAAAAGTTTTTTAGTATTGGCAGGAATTTTGGCCCGCTCTAAATCTTTGGCATTAACATGGGATAGGCTCATATTTTCATAAACAAAACATTTCCCGATAAGTTTATTCATTGAAATTTGATCGACACTTCTTCCATTCTTTATGAAATGTTTGGGGGCATCGATATGAGTTCCAGCGTGAATATTTAAAAGAAGGTCTGAATCAATAAACCCATTATTTTCAATTGTAAATTTAGAATTTATTTGGGTGGCAGTAGCACCTGGCCACACCGCCATTTGAGCAAAAATTGGGCGAGTGATATCTATTAATTTTAATTCTTCTTTGGAGTTGTTATTTTCTTTGTTTGAAACTTTGAATTCTTTTCGAATCTTTGGGTAATAAAGCTGTTTTTGCATTTCAGAGGAAACTGGAATTTTATATTGGTGAGCACGATAAGTTCCCCAAAACTGCAAAAAACGAAACTGAATAATGCCCAAAGATTGCTTTAGAAAAACACCGTCTTGTCTGGCATGAATAAAATCGCCAATAGTATTTAAGGCCCAAAATTTTAAAAAACTTCGGAGTCCAAACCTTTGATCTTTGAAAATTTGTTTATAGGCATATGCTTCTCGATAATATCGATGATAAATTTGTCTTGGTCTTTCTTCATGAATATGAAAAATATTGGCATCTGAACGGTATGAAATTTTATGGCCGTGACTTCTGGCAAATTTTGCCCAATCCATATCCTCAAGACCTGTGAGCTCTTCATTGTAAGGATATTGTTTCCAAACTGATCTTCTGATTGCGGCATTAGCATTGTTGCAAAAAGGAACTTGAAAGTCGTCGATATTTTTATCAGGGAAAAGTTGGGCAAAAATTTGATGTTCAGAATATTTGGTAGTGCTGATTCCTCTTTGTTTGCCGTAAACTAATGCAACGTCGTCAGACTCAAAAGGTGTCACAATATTTTGAAGCCAATATTCATCTGTTGGAAAACAATGGGAACTGGTCATTACGCAATAGTCACCAACAGCTGCCTCAATTCCTCGATTAAGTGATCTGCCAAAGGTAAATTCCTCTTTAGAAATTGGGATTATTTTAATTGGAAATTTTTGCGCAATATGAATAGTTTTATCAGTAGAACCAGAATCAACTAAAATTACTTCAAAAGGAAAGTCAGTTTTTTGTCTGAATATCGATTCAAGTAATTTCTCAATGTGCTTTTCTTCGTTGTATGAACGAAGAATAATCGATGCAAGGGGTTTTGTTTCAGTCGTTTGCAGAGATTCCATAGACTCCATAATTCAATCTTTATATGTTTAATTTATCAAGAGAAATTTGATCAATGCATGGCATTTGAGTTGGATGATTAATGAATTGTTCTTCCACGAAAGATAGATCTTCAGGGGTATCCACACTGTAGCTATTATGAATAGTTTCTACCATTTTTACTGGTATTCCGTTTTCTAAAAATCTCAACATGTCAATTGATTCGGAAATTTCTAAGGGGGTTGATTCAAGAGAATTAAATTTTATTAAAGCTTCTCGGGTAAAGGGGATTATGCAGATTTGCTTATAGCTTAAAATTTTTGGGCCAAGGGGTTTATGGGGAATTGCTTTTCTGGAAAAATAAAGAGCATTTTTATCTTTAGAGAAAACTACTTTGATTTCATTTGGGTCATCTACTTCTTCCTGTTCATAGAGAGCAGCACAGAGATTACTCACTTCTGCTTCGCCGCTTATAATTGGTTCCAGTGCACTATCTATCATTTCTCCGTTGATCATTGGCTCATCACCTTGAATCATAACTGCAATATTTATTTTACTTTGTATTTTTTTTTCTAGATATTCTAAACATTCTGCACAACGATCTGTGGCCCTGGTGTGCGCAGGTGATGTCATGCATGCTTTTCCACCGATACTTTGAATGAAATCAAAAATAATCTGGTCGCAAGTAGCGACATATAAATCATCTAATTTTTTGCTAGACAGCGCTCTGTGGTATACGTGGCCAATCATGGGAAATCCATTGATTAAGGCCATTGGTTTTCCAGGAAAACGACTAGCTCCCATGCGCGCCGGAATAATACCTATAATTTTTTTTTTCAAAATTTTTATCCTTTTTAATTTATTACTCGAAAAGAGTGTATATTAGCAATTTACAAAGGACGCTATTATTAAATATATTCTACGAAAGAGGAAATTTCCGCTCAAGTATCAGAAAGAGATTTTTAACAAACCAGAAGTATCTGCTTGTATGGGAGGTGGGCCAACACATGAAGTCATTAAACCTGCAGGAAGATTTATATCTAAATATCATTAAATCTTTTCTTAAGTCATGAAGATTAATTCATACATCGATTTCAAAAAATTACCTCTTGATATCTATTCCCCTGGTAAAAATATGAATTTAAGAAGATCGGCTTTCTTTTTGGCCAATCAACTATCAGTCGAATATTCTCAAAAACATTCTTCTTCGTTTTCTTACCAAAGCTGTGTTTATTTTTTGGGCCAAAAGCTTACCAATGATTTGTTCTCAAAGTCTATATTCAAAGAAATTTTGCCGGTTTGCTTTGATATTGTTAGATTCCAATATTATCAAAGCAAAATCAATACAAAAATCCCAATACCAACGTATGACCTATTAACTTTCCTCGCACTTAAGAAAGACCCAAGATTTATTGATTTAAATTTTAAGGCCCCATTAAAATTTAAACTGAGTAAATATATTC